>NZ_RAWL01000323.1:0-10111 GCF_003668885.1 Corallococcus sp. AB049A
GTTCGGTGGTGGTGGAGGGGGCAGGGGGGCTGTTCGTCCCGGTGGATTCGAAGCGCGACGTGGTGGACCTCATCCAGGCGTTCCGCCTGCCGGTGGTGCTGGTGGCGCGCGCGGGGCTGGGCACGCTCAATCATGTGGCGCTGTCGCTGGAGGCGCTGGCGGCGCGCAAGGTGTCCGTGCGCGCGGTGGTGCTGTCGCGCGGCGTGCCCGGACGTGACCTGGCGGAGCGGGACAACCGGCGCTACCTGGAGGCCCGCCACGGGGTGGAGGTGCTGGGGCCCGTGCCGTATGTGGAGGATGCAAGAAAGCGCCGGATCGCGTTCCGGCGCGCGCTGGCGCCGCTGGTGCCCGAACGCGCGCGGGCCCGATAAATCGGCCTCCGGCGCGTTCGGCGGAAAGGCGCGTGCTACAGGCCGCGCAAGTTTTCGCGTGGTGGTGGCCGTGATCTGGACGTGCTGTTTTTTCCGCGCGAGAAAGCCGGCACGAATGGCGGACATCATCGACATCACGCTCCTCGCGGACGTCCGGCGCTTCTTCCAGAAGCTCATCGAACAGCGCGGGCTGTCCTACTTCCTCCAGAAGGACGGTCCGCGGCTGTTCCAGATTGAGCCGACGAAGGTCGAGCTGGTCCTGCGCACCGCGATCCGCACCCGGAACCCCGAGCTGCCCAGGCCGCACGAGAAGGCCATCGAGCACTGCCGCCTGGAGCTGCGCCGCGAGCTGATCCGCCGCGTGGCCAGCGCCATGCTCCAGACGGGGCTGTGAGCCGCTTCTCGCTCCGCACCGCCTTCCCGCGCACGCCCAACCCGCTCTCCCAGGCCGCCGCCGGGCGCCACGCGCGCGGGCTGCCCCTCTGGGACCTGGCGGAGACCAACCCCACCCGCGTGGGGCTGCCCCCACCGGACGTGGACCTCGGGGCCCTCCCCGGGCCGTTCCACTACGCGCCGGAGCCCTTCGGCCTGCCCGCGGCGCGCGCGTCCGTGGCCGCGCACCTGTCCCGGCAAGGCACGCGCGTGGACGCCGCGCACGTCGTCCTCTCCGCCAGCACCAGCGAGGCCTACGGGTGGCTGCTGAAGCTCCTGTGCGACCCGGGGGACAACGTCCTCGTCCCCGCGCCGGGTTACCCGCTGGTGGACGTCCTGGCGCGCCTGGAGGCCGTCCAGGCGCGTTCCTACCGCCTGCCCGCCGTGCACGGCTTCGGCCTGGACGCGGGCCTCGTGGAGGCCGCCGTGGACGCCCGCACGCGCGCGGTGGTGGTGGTGAACCCCGGCAACCCCACCGGCCACTTCCTCCACGAGGACGAGCTCCACGCGCTCGCGGACGTGTGCGCGCGCCACGGGCTGGCGCTCCTCTGCGACGAGGTGTTCTCCGGCTTCGCGTGGGACGAGGAAGCAGGGCGCGTGACGTCCGTGGCGGGGCGGAGGCTGCCGTGCCTGACGTTCTCGCTGTCCGGCCTGTCCAAGGTCGCGGGCCTGCCCGGCCTGAAGCTGGCGTGGCTGCACGTGGGCGGCCCCGCGCACGCGCGCGACGAGGCCCTGGCCCGGCTGGAGGACGTGGCGGACGCGGCGCTGTCGGTGGGCACGCCCGTGCAGCTCGCGCTGCCCGCGCTGCTCGAGCACGCGCCGCGCTTCCAGCAGGCCTTGATGGAGCGGGTGAGGGGCAACCGGGAGCGGCTGCTCCAAGCGCGTCCGGCGGACGCCGCGTGGGACGTGGTGCCCGCGCACGGCGGCTGGAGCGCGCTCCTGCGCATCCCCCATCACCCCGGCGAGGAGGCCACCTGCCTGCGGCTCCTGGAGGAGGGGGTGCGCGTGCAGCCGGGGTACTTCTACGACTTCGGCGGCGGTGCGTACCTCGTGCTGTCGCTGCTGCCGACGCCCGAGGTCTTCACCGCCGCCCTGGCTCCGCTGGTGCGCGTGCTCAGTCCGTCGGCGGGTCGATGAGCTGCACCGTCCGGAAGGTGGTGCCCGTGACCTTGAACAGCTCGTAGGGGGAGGGCGCCTCGCCGGTCTCGTTGTTGAAGTTCAGCTCGCCGCTGGCGCCCTTCACGTCGATGACGTTGCCCGCGCGCAGCGCCTCGCGCGCCGCGGTGAACTGCGTGGAGCCCAGCGGGTAGCTCGGCGCCGTCTGGCCGGCCGCGGGCGTCAGCTTCGTGAGGCCCTCCGCGATGCGCGGGCCCGTCACCGGCTGCGGGTTGCCCGCGTCGTTGCCCACCGCGTACGCCGAGCCCAGCGCCACCAGGTACATGGCGTCGTACGCGTGCGCGGTGAAGGAGTACTGCCCGGGGTCCGTGCTGTAGGCCGTGATGAAGCGGTCCGCGAAGAGCTTGTACGTGGCGTCGTTGGGACGCGCGGAAGCCGGCGCCGTGCCGTACGTGCCTGAAAGCTCCGTCTCGACCTCCTTGCGGGAGGTGAGCAGCGTGCGGTCCTTGCTGGCGTCGGTGAGGAACCACCGGTTGCCGTGCGCCGTGCCCACGCCCTTGTCCATGGCCTCCAGCAGGAGGCGCGAGTTGTCCTCGGGGAAGCCCGCCAGCACCGTCATGTCCGGGTCGAAGGACACCAGCCGGGTCACCGCGCCGCTCACGGCCTCGTTGCGGCTGTACTGCGCGCCCGCGACGTTGTCCTTGTTGGGGATGCGGTTCTGGATGGCGTCGAACAGGCCCGTGCCGTACGAGTCGGAGACGTACGCCACGCCCACCTTCGCCGGCGGGGTGAACGTCACGCCCGGGTCGTTGATGGGCGTGACGCCCTGGATGACGTTCGCGATGACGCGGCCCTGGAGCACGTCCGAGGGCGTGGTGCGCCAGACCAGCCCCACGCTGCCGCCGTTCTTGTCCGACAGCGTGGTGAACGCGGAGCTCGTGGCCGTGTGGCTCATGAGCAGCACGTTCTTGGGCGTCGTCACTTCACTGATGGCGAGCGTCTGCGCGCTGCCCGCGCTGAACATCGCCACCACGCCCTTGTCGTTCACCATCCAGCTGGCCTGCGTCACCGCGCGGTCCGAGTCCGCCCCGGTGTCGCAGACGTACATGACGAACTGGCGGCCGCCCACGCCCTGCGCCTGGTTCACCTCGTCCAGCGCCAGCTTCAGGCCGTTGAAGCGCTGCTGCTCAATCTCCGCGTTGCCGCTCGCGTTGGTGAGCGGCAGCGCCGCGCCCAGCACGATGGGGTTCGCCGCGGACGTGGCGCCCACCACCTGGTCGCACCCGGCGGGCTGCGGCAGGCAGTAACCGGAGGTGCAGACGCTGTTGGTGCCGCAGTCACTGCTCGTCGTGCATTCGGACAGGCCGCCCGCCGTGGTGAAGCTGCACCCGGACGCAAGCAGCGCCATGCCGAACGTCATCATTCCCAGCGCGCGCATCAGAAACGACCCTCCATGCCGACCCCGGCGCCGCGCGGTGCGAGCGTCACGCGGACCTCGCCCGTCGCGGGGGGGCCTTCCTTGGGATACAGGATGATGGCGGTGATGGCCCCCGCGAGCCCCACGCCGAAACCGATGTCCGCGAGCAGCGCCTTGCTCTTGGTGCTGTCCGACAGCCGCTGCTTCTCCGCGAGCGTGGTGGCGTTGTCGAACTGCTCGCGCTGGTCGCGCGCCTGCAGCCCGAAGAGCACGCCCGCGCCCACGCCCAGCACCGCCACGCCGCCCGTGGCGAACGCCGCGATGCGCTGGTTGCGGTAGGACTTGAGGGTCCGGTCCAGCTCCGCCTGCCGCTGGCGCTCGCTCTCATCCTGCGCGCGCCGGGCCGCGGCCTGCTCCGCCTCCGCCTGCTGGCGCGCGGCGTCCGCCTCCGCCTCCAGGCGCTTCCTGTCCGCGTCCGCCGCGGCCTGGGCCTGGTCCTCGCGGTCCAGCTGCACGCGCAGCCGGTCGATGGCGCGGTTGCTGTTCTTCAGGAGCGCGGGGTCGGTGTCCTCGCTGGAGGACGTGACGTACTGCCGGTAGAAGCTCATCGCCTCGCGGGGTTCGCCCGCGTACTCCAGCGCCACGGCGATGTTGTAGACGAGCCGCGGGTGCGGCTGGGCCTCATTGGCCTGCTTCAGCGCCTCCGCCGCCTCGCGGTACTTGCCGGCGTCGTAGAGGCGTTTGCCCTCCTTCAACAGCGCCTGCACGTTGACCTTGGAGCCACCCCGCTGCGCCAGGGCGGACCCCGGGGCCAGCGCCAGCGCCAGCGACAACACGAAAACCAGTCTCATGGGGCGGTGAGCCTAGCGCCGAACATTCCGGCCGTCGAAGCACTGGCCCCCACAAAAAAGCGCCGGGGCCACCCCCACCCCTGTCGCGACAGGGGAGGAAGCAGCCCCGGAGCGGGACTTCTCAGCCGTCAGACGGCGGCTAGCCGTCCAGGCGCGCGATGAGCAGCTTGCGCTGGAGCATCAGGGCCTCGGGGGCCTTGGTGCCCAGCTGCTCGAAGAAGACCTCCTGGCTCTTGAGCTCGGTCTTCCACTCGTCCTCCTTGATGGAGGTGGCCTCCTGGATGGCCTCCGCGGGCAGGTCCAGGCCGTTGAGGTTGAGGCCCTGGTCCTGGCGCGGCACCCAGCCCAGCAGCGTCTCCTGCGTGGGGACGCGGCCCTGCACGCGGTTCACGATCCACTCCAGGACGCGCATGTTCTCGCCGAAGCCCGGCCAGATGAACTTGCCGTTCTTGTCCTGGCGGAACCAGTTGACCTGGAAGATCTTCGGCAGCTGCGGGATGGACTTCTGCATGTCCAGCCAGTGCTGGAGGTAGTCACCCATGTGGTAGCCGCAGAAGGGCAGCATGGCCATGGGGTCGCGGCGCACGACGCCCACCTTGCCGGTGGCCGCGGCCGTCGTCTCCGAGCCCATGGTGGCGCCCAGGAACACGCCGTGGGTCCAGTTGAAGGCCTGGAGCACCAGCGGGACGGTGTTGGAGCGGCGGCCGCCGAAGATGATGGCGCTGATGGGAACGCCCTGGGGGTCGTTCGCCTTGCCGGACAGCACCGGGTTGTTGCTCATGGGCGCGGTGAAGCGGCTGTTCGGGTGCGCCGCCTTCTCCGTGCTGCCCTTCTTCCAGGGCTTGCCCTGCCAGTCGATGAGCTCCTCGGGGACCTCGCCGTCCTTGCCCTCCCACCAGACGTCGCCGTCGGGCGTGAGCGCCACGTTCGTGAAGAGCGTGTCCTTGGAGATGGTCTCCATGGCGTTGGGGTTGGTCTTGTAGTTGGTGCCCGGCACCACGCCGAAGTAGCCGGCCTCCGGGTTGATGGCGTACAGGCGGCCATCCGGACCCGGGCGCATCCAGGCGATGTCGTCGCCGACGGTTTCAATCTTCCAGCCCGCGTACTCCTTGGGCGGGATCATCATGGCGAAGTTCGTCTTGCCGCACGCGGACGGGAAGGCCGCCGCGATGTAGGTCGTCTCACCCTTGGGGGAGGTGACGCCCAGGATGAGCATGTGCTCGGCGAGCCAGCCCTCCTCGCGGCCCAGGTAGCTGCCGATGCGCAGCGCCAGACACTTCTTCCCGAGCAGCACGTTGCCGCCATAGCCGGAGCCGAAGCTCCAGATGGTGTTGTCCTGGGGGAAGTGGCAGATGTAGCGGCGGTCCGGGTTCACGTCACCCGTGGAGTGCAGGCCGCGGTTGAAGTCGTCGCTGTCGCCCAGCATGTCCAGCGCGGCCTTCCCCATGCGGGTCATGATCCGCATGTTGAGGACCACGTAGTCGCTGTCCGTCAGCTCCACGCCAATCTTCGTGGAGGCGCCGCCCAGCGGGCCCATGGCGTAGGGCACCACGTACATGGTGCGGCCCTTCATGCAGCCTTCGAACAGCTGGGAGAGCTTCGTGTAGGCGGCCTCCGGCTCCATCCAGTTGTTGGTGGGGCCCGCGTCCGTCTTGTTGGGCGTGCAGATGAACGTGAGGTGCTCGACGCGCGCCACGTCGTTGGGGTTGGAGCGGTGCAGGTAGCAGCCGGGGCGCTTCTGCGGGTTGAGCGGGATGAGCGTGCCGTCCTTCACCGCCTGCTCGGTGAGGCGCTGCTTCTCCGCCTCCGAGCCGTCGCACCAGACGATGCGGTCCGGCTGGGTCATCGCGGCCATCTTGGCCACCCACGCCAAGAGCGTGGGGTTCTTCGTGGGCGCCTGCTCGGTGGCGGCGGCCGCTTGCGTCGAAGCCATGGAGGTCTCCTCGGGGTATCTCGCGGAAGGAACACGAAACCTTCTGGACCGGGGGCCCAAAATCAACTGACGTCCGGCAGTCAACCGGACTTTCGACCGCTTTGGCCTAATTCCACTTATCAGCCCCCGGGCGCCCATCAGAAAACGGCGCGGTGCGGCACACGCTGGCAGCGCAGCGCGGCGTGCCCAGGTTGAGGGGGCAAACGGCCCTCTCCATGACCATCGCCCTCGTCCTGGCCATCATCGTCGTCGCCCTGGTCCTGTTTTCCATGGATTCCATCCCCATCGAGTTCACCTCGCTGGTGGTGGTGTGCCTGCTGGCGCTGTCCGGGGTGCTGACGCCCGCGCAGGCGTTCGAGGGCTTCAGCAACGACACCGTCATCTTCATCTTCACCCTGCTGGCGATGACGGAGGGGCTCGCCTCCACGGGCGTGGTGCAGATGGTGGGGCAGCGGATGGCGTTCTTCGCGCGCTTCGGTCCTCAGGTGTTCGTGCTGGCGATGATGGGCGTGGTGGCGGTGTTCTCCTCGTTCATCTCCAACACGGTGACGACGGCGGCCTTCCTGCCGGTGGCCATTGGCGCCGCGGCGCGGGCGAAGGTGCCGCGCAGCAAGGTGCTGCTGCCGCTGGCGTACGCGTCCATGCTGGGCGGCACGGTGCTCCTGTTCGGCACGTCCACGAACCTGGTGGTGTCCGCGGCGCTGAAGCGGCAGGGGATGGCGCCCATTGGCGTGGCGGAGCTGGCGCCGGTGGGGCTGCCTGCGGTGCTGATTGGCATCACCGTGGTGGTGCTGTTGGGGCGGCGGCTGCTGCCCTCGCGCGAGGGCAAGCCGGGCACGGAGGGCTTCACGCTGCGCGACTACCTCACGGAGGCGGTGCTGCCGGCGGACTCGCGCTACGTGGGCAAGCCCCTGGCGGAGCTCACGGAAGGGCTGGGCCTGCGCGTGATTGGCGTGGTGCAGGACGGCGAGACGCTCAACGCGAAGCCGTCCTACGTGCTGACGGGCCAGGAGCGGCTGCTGGTGGAGGGGCGGCGCGAGGACATCCTGCGCGTGAAGGACCTGCAGGGCCTGGCGCTGAGGCCGGACGTGCGGCTGTCGGACGCGGAATTGGAGGGGCCGGAGTCGATGCTCGCGGAGGTGGGCGTGCCGCCCGGCAGCGCGCTGGTGGGGCGCAGCCTGCGGGAGACGCTGTTCGTGGAGCGCTTCGGCCTGGTGGCGCTGGGGCTGCACCGCCGGCCCGGCATCCAGCGGCTCACGAAGATGCAGCTGTTGGGGCGCGACCGGGAGGAGCACTCGCTGTCCACGCTGCCGCTGTCCGTGGGGGACGTGCTGCTGTTGCGAGGCCCCCGGCAGAAGGTGGCGGAGCTGGCCCCGGGCCACACGCTGATGGTGCTGGAGGGCCACGAGTACGAGCCGCCGCGCTACGCGAAGGCGCTGCTCGCGGTGGTCCTCTTCCTGGGCTCGCTGGCGGCGGGCTCGCTGGGCTGGGTGCCGCTGTCGCTGGCGGGGCTCACCGGGATGCTGCTGATGATCGCCACCGGGTGCGTGGACGCGCGCACCGCGTTCCGCGTGGACTGGCGGGTGGTGCTGCTCATCGGCTCCATGATGGCGCTGGGGCTGGCCATGGAGGTGAGCGGCGCGGGGAAGTTCATTGGCGACCACGTGGCCCGGCTGGGCGCGTTCGGCGGGCCCCGCGCGGTGCTGGCGCTGTTGATGGTGCTGACCATCGTGCTGTCCGCGCCCATGAGCAACCAGGCCGCGGCGCTGGTGGTGCTGCCGGTGGCGCTCAACGCGGCGACGCAGCTGGGCGTGGACGCGCGCCCCTTCGCCATGGGCGTCACGCTGGCGGCCAGCTGTTCGTTCATCACGCCGCTGGAGCCCAGCTGCGTGCTCGTCTACGGGCCCGGGCACTACCGCTTCACCGACTTCTTCCGGCTGGGCACGCCGCTGACCGCGGTGCTGGTGGTGTTCCTCGTCTTCGCCGTGCCCGTGGTGTGGCCGTTCTAGTGGATGGCCGCGCGCAGCCCCACGTCCGCGAGCACCCGCGACTCCTGCTCCAGCAGGTACTGCAGGCGCGCGTCCACGGCGGCCTCGTCCCCGTTGGAGGCCGTCACGGCCAGGCGGTGGAAGAGGGACTGGTGGCCGTCCTCCGACTGGGCCAGCTCTCCGTAGAAGCGGGCGAGCGCCGGGTCGGTCAGCCCCTCCGCGAGCAGGGAGAGGCGCTCGCACGAGCGCGCTTCGATGATGGCGGCCACGAGCAGGCGGTCCACGCGCCGCTCCGGGGCGGGCGTGCGCACGTGCTTCTGCAGGCCCTGCGCGTACGGGTCCCCGGCGTCCTTGGTGAGGGTGAGGCCGCGCGCGGCCATCAGGTCCAGCACGCGGGCCAGGTGCGCGCTCTCCTCGCGGGCCAGGCGGGCCATCCGCGACGGCAGGCCGGGCAGGTCCGGGTAGGCCTGGAGCATGGACAGCGCGTTGGCGGCGGCCTTCTTCTCGCAGTGGGCGTGGTCCACCAGCACCGCGTCGAAGTTCGCGAGCGCCAGCGGCAGCCAGCCGGGGTCGGTGGGCGCGTGGAGGATGACGGGGCCCGCTCCGGAGAGGGGACGGCGGGAGGGCGTGGGGCGGCTGCTCATTGCGGCGGCGGACTGTAGGGCATCCGCTGGCGGCTACTCCACCAGCACGAGCCGCTGCGTGCGGCCCGCGTGGTAGCCCACCTTGCGAGCGATGCGGGCGGTGCTCTCGTCGCGCTCGTCCACGCGCATGGCCAGCCGGGGCAGCGAGGACAACAGGTGCCGCGAAATCTGCCCCAGGCACAGCGTGGCGTGGCCCTGGCGGCGGCGGGACGGGGGCGTGTACATGCCCTCCAGCTCCGCGCCGAACTGCGAGCGGCAGCCGATGTCCACCTTGAACACCAGCTCGCCGCCCTCCTCCAGCACGTAGGTGCGGCGCTGGCGCACGCGCTGGAGGACGCGGGCCTCGTAGTGCGCGGGGTCCTCCGCCAGCGGGTCGCGCTCCAGGATTTCGCGCACGTAGCCCTGGGCCAGGGGCAAGAGCCGGGGCACGTCCTCTTCCCGGGCCAGGCGCAGGGTGGGGTTGGTGAAGGGGCCCAGGTCGTCCGCGGAGACGCTGAACAGCTTCTGCGTGCGCGACAGGCGCGGCTTGCCCTCGCAGAGGCTGCGGACCAGCGCGTCCACGGAGGCCTTGTCCCCCACGGTGGCGCGCAGCTTGAGGCTGGGGGCGAGCGCGTCCGCGATGACGCCGGTGGCGGTGGCGTCGCTGGCGCTGGGCACCACCAGCCCGCCCTCGCCGCCCACGAAGACGGCCGCGGTGAGGACGCCGCTGTCGAAGCGGCCGTGGAAGGCGAAGGCCGCCTGGCGCTCCGGCGCCGCGATGCCGAACTCCTCCAGCAACCCCAGGAGGTAGAGGTTGTGGACGGGGTCCTTCGCCAGGAGCGCGCGCAGGGCGTCCGAGTGGGAAGGCGCGAGCTGTTCGACGGTGACGGGCATGCGCGCGGGGGAGGAAGGGGGGCTGAACCTTACGCGCAACCCGACCTCACGGGCCAGCGTCCCCAGGCACGGTGAAACGGAATGGGTAGAGCACCGTCGCGGAACCGCCCAGGCGGGGTGCTGGAAAGCGCGCGTCCAGGAGCGAGTCCAGCACGCACGCCTGCACCATGGGGTCCGGGATGGTGCTGGAGACGAGCACGCCCCGGTTCATCTTCCCCTCGGAGCCCTCGCCCTCCACCGTGAAGCGCAGCTTCACTTCCTGTGCACCCCGGTTGCGTTGTGCGGCGTCCTGGAAACATTGCTGCACGAGCGGAGTCACCGCCTGGACGGCCAGGCGCAGGTCCTCCGGGTCGATGCGGCCGGAGGTGCGCTCCACCACCGGCTCCACCACCGGCACGCGGCGCGGGTCGGGGGCGTCGAAGTCCTCGCGCGGGGGCGGTGCCCGGGGCGGCTCACGCACCGGAGCCGTGGGCCGCGGCGCGGGGG
>NZ_RAWL01000324.1:0-9997 GCF_003668885.1 Corallococcus sp. AB049A
CTCCTGGGGCGTGGCCCAGGCGGAGCGCGCGGCGGGGGCCGCAGGGGCGCCCCACTCCGGCGTGGCGGGAGGGGAGACCCACTCGGAGGCGGCTTCCTCGACCGGAGCGTCCCACGACTGCTGGGTGCCGGTGGGCTGGGCCCAGGCGGCGCCAGCGGAGGCGTCCTCGGTGGCGGCCCATTCCGGCTGCGCGGCGTCCGTGGTGGCCCACGGCTGATCCGCGCCCGGGGTCACGGCCTCGGCCGTCGCCCATTCGGGCTGGGCCTCGATGGGGGCTTCTTCCGCGGCGGCCCATTCGGGCTGCGCGGCGACGGGAGCGGCTTCCTCGGTGGCCCATTCCGGCTGGGCCTCGATGGGCGCTTCTTCAGCGGCGGCCCACTCCGGCTGCGCGGCGACGGGAGCGGCCTCTTCCGTGGCCCACTCCGGCTGGGCCTCGATGGGGGCCTCTTCAGCGGCGGCCCACTCCGGCTGCGCGGCGGCGACGGGAGCGGCCTCTTCCGTGGCCCACTCCGGCTGCGCTACGGCAGGAGCAGCGGCTTCTTCGGTGGCCCATTCCGGCTGCGCCTCAATGGGAGCCTCTTCGGCGGCGGTCTCGGACGTCGACCACTCGGGCTGCGTGGCAACCGGCGTGGCAGTGTCAGCCGTAGCCCACTCAGGCTGCGCCTCGATGGGAGCCTCTTCGGCGGCGGTCTCGGACGTCGACCACTCGGGCTGCGTGGCAACCGGCGTGGCAGTGTCAGCCGTAGCCCACTCAGGCTGCGCCTCGATGGGAGCCTCTTCGGCGGTGGCCCACTCGGACTGAGTGGCAACCGGCGCAGCGGCTTCTTCGGTGGCCCATTCGGGCTGGGCTTCGATCGGTGCGTCTTCGGCAGTGGCCCACTCGGGCTGCGCCTCGATGGTCGCGGCTTCCGTGGCGCTGTCCGTCGTCGCCCACGCGGACTGCTCGGCGACCGGCGCGGTGCCTTCAGCCGTGGCCCACTCGGACTGCGCGGCGACGGGCGCGGACTCTTCCGTGGCCCACTCGGGCTGGGCTTCAATCGGCTCGGCTTCATCCGACGTCCACTGGGCCTGCGCGGCTACGGGCGCGGAGCCCTCCGCCGTGGCCCAGTTGGACTGCGCGGACTCAGGTGCGGCTTCTTCGGCGGTCCACTCGGGCTGGGTGGCGACCGGTGCACTGGCTTCCGCCGGGGTCCACTCAGGCTGCGCGGAAACAGGCGTGGCCTCTTCCTCCGAGACCCATTCGGGCTGTGCCTCGATGGGGGCCTCTTCCGCCGCGGCCCACTCAGGCTGAGCGGCGACAGGAGCGGACTCTTCGGCCGTGGCCCACTCTGGCTGAGCTGCGACGGGCGCGGTCGCTTCCGTCGAAGCCCACTCGGGCTGCGCGGCGACAGGAGCGGCGGCTTCCTCCGTGGCCCACTCGGGCTGGGCTTCGATGGGCGCGACTTCATCCGACGCCCACTGTGACTGCGCGGCAACGGGAGCGGACTCTTCGGCCGTGGCCCACTCGGGCTGCGCAGCGACAGGCGCGGACTCTTCCGCCGTGGCCCATTCGGGCTGGGCTTCGACAGGGGCTTCTTCAGTCGAGGCCCATTCGGACTGCGCGGCGACCGGTGCGGTGGCTTCCGCCGGAGCCCACTCGGACTGCGTGGCGACGGGCGTGGCCTCTTCAGCCGTGGCCCATTCGGGCTGGGCTTCGATCGGCGCGTCTTCGGCGGTGGCCCACTCGGGCTGGGCCTCGATGGGCGCGGCCTCCTCGGTTCCCCACTGCGGCTGCGTGGGGACGGCGGCGGCGCCTTCGGTGGTGGCGGCCCATTCGGGCTGAGCCTCGATGGGCGCGGCTTCTTCCGTGGCGCTCCACTCGGACTGCGTGGCGGCGGGCGCGGCGGCTTCCTCCGTGGCCCACTCCGGCTGGGCTTCGATGGGGGCGGCTTCTTCCGTGGCGTTCCACTCGGACGCCTGCGCCGGCTGGGCGGCCTCAGGGGTGGCCCATTCGGACTGGGCCTCGATCAGCGGAGCTTCCTCGGACGCGGGCGTCCATCCGGCCTGCGCATCCGCGACGGGCGCCGTCGAGGACGCGGCCCAGGCGGAGTCAGTGGCCGGAGCATCCCAGGCGGGCGTCGCGCTCGCGGCGGGCTGCTCGGACGACGCGGTGGCGGCCCACTCGGGCTGGAGCTCGATGGGGGCGGCGTCCTCGGACGGCTGCGCCCACTCGGACGCGCTCGCGGTGGGCTCCACGGCATCGGCGGCCCACTCGGGCTGGAGCTCGATGGCTGCGGACGCGTCCTGCAGACCCACGGTGTCGGTGGCGTCCGAGGGCGCACCTTCGGCGGACCACGACTGCGCATCCTGATCCGAGGTGTTCCAGGTCGAAGCTTCGGTGGACTGCGCTTCGGCGAGCGACTCGGCGGCGGTGGCCAGCGGCACGGCCTCGTCGGCACTGCCGCTCAGCTCGCCCCACTGCTCCGAAACAGGGGCCGCTTCGTCCGCGGGCTCGACGTCGTCCGAGCCGAGTTCCACCGTGTCGGCTTCGATGTCCGGGCCGACCGGGATGCTGCGGATCCGCAGCGACGGGATGCCGGACTCGTTCGCGAACGGGGAGGGCGGCGGCGTGAGCTGCTCCTCTTCGGCTCCGAGTTCGGCGACGTCGAAGGTCTGGGCGTCCACGCCGGACGCGACCGCCGGGGCCGCGCCGCCGTTGGAGCCATCCGTGACGCCTTCGTGGGCGACATCGTTCGCGTCGAGCGCGATCTCCTCGGCCGAGGCTTCCGCCGGAGCACCGCTGGCGGACTCCCAGTTCGACGCGACGTCGTCCGTGCTGAGAGCGATTTCCTCGGCGGGGGCTTCGGGTGAAGGAGCGCTGCCCGACTGCCAATCCGTGGCGACATCGCTCGACTCGAGCGGGATCTCCTCGGCGGCGGCGTTGTTCGCGGACCACTCCGTCAGGGCATCGCCCGTGGCCGGTGTGTTCGCGTCGGTGGTTGCCGCCGTGTCGGCCTGCCACTCCGTGGCGACATCCTCGGAACCGAGGGCGATCTCTCCCGCGCCTTCCGTTGAAGCACCCGGATCCGCCTGCCACTCCGTGGCGACGTCGTCCGTGCTCAGCGCGACGGCATCGGCAGCCGGAGCCTCGTCAGCTGCCTGCCACTCCGTGGCAACGTCATCCGCACCCAGCGCGATCTCTGCGTCAGCCGGAGCCGAGGCACCCGCCTGCCAATCCGTGGCGACATCGTTGGTGCCGAGCGCGCTCTCCTGCGCAGCAGCCTGTTCGCCGGTCTGCCAATCCGTGGCGACGTCGTTGGTGCCGAGCGCGATCTCCGCCGGAGCCTCGCCAGCCGCCTGCCAATCCGTGGCGACATCGTTGGTCCCGAGCGCAATCTCTTCGGCCGGAGCCTCAGCCCCCGCCTGCCACTCTGTCGCGACGTCGTTGGTGCCGAGCGCGATCTCCGCCGGAGCTTCAGCACCCGCCTGCCACTCCGTGGCCACATCACCGGTGCTGAGCGGGATCTCCTCGGCCTCCGGAGTCGCCTGCCATGCGGCCTCGACTTCGGTCGGTCCGGTCGCCGCGGCCTCTCCACCGGACTGCCAGGTCGCCGCGACAGGCGTCTCCGGCTGCCACTCCGTGGCGACGTCGCCCGCGTCCAGGGCGATCTCCTCCGCGGGCACTTCCGTGGCCGAGGCGCCATCCGTCCACGCCTCCGCGATGTCCCCCGCGCCGAGCGCGATCTCCCCACCTTGCTCCGGCGCACCCGCGACAGGGGCCGCATCCGCCCCCCACGCTTCCGCCGTCTCCGCGGCGGCCGGCTCCGCTTCCTGCACGGCGGCTTCCACGGGCGCGGCGGACTCCGCCGTCGCGACGTCGCTCCAGTCCCACTCCGAAGCCGTGCCTCCAGCCGGCGCCGTCGGCTCCACCGCGAGCGGCGCCGTGTCGAGCGCGCTGGCCCGCGACTCCTCGGACTCCACCGCCAGCGGCGCCGCGTCCCACGCCGCGTCCACGGGCGACAGGTCCTCGGCCATCACCGCCTCGGGGACGGGCTCCGCCTCCAGCAGCTCCGCCTCGCCAACCGCGTGCTCCGCGGAGGCCAGCGCCTCCGCCATCGGATCCAGCTCGGACGTCGCGGGGGCCTGGGCCTCCGACTCGACCTCCATCGACAGGTCCGCGAACGAATCCTCCAGCGAGGGCTCCGGCTCGGCGGCGGCCACCGGCGGCGGCGTCTCCACCGACAGACCGGAGAAGTCCTCCTCGGCGCTCGTACCCCACGCCTCCGCCGCAGCAGGCGCCGCCGCCACGGGGGCCTGCGGCATCCACGGCGCGGGTTCACTCAGCGAGGGGATGTCGATGTCGTCCGTGCTGAGGTTCAGGCTGTCCGGCTCGGCGGGCGCCTGCGGGACGTACCCGCCGGCCTGCGGATCCACCGGGGCCGCGTTCGGGTCATACGCCGCGTTCGGGTCGTAACCCTGCTGCGCCCATGCCGCCGCCGCGTTCGGATCATAGGCCGCCGCGTTGGGGTCGTAGGCCGCCGCCGCGTTCGGGTCATACGGCGCGTTCGGGTCGTAGCCGGCGGGGTAGGCGTACCACTGGCCGTCCTCGCCGTAATAGCCCTGGGCGTTCGGGTCGTAGCCGGCGGGGTAGGCGTACCACTGGCCGTCCTCGCCGTAGTAGCCCTGCGGCTGCTCGTAGCCGGCGGGGTAGGCGTACCACTGGCCATCCTCGCCGTAGTAGCCCTGCGGCTGCTGCTCCGGCTGTGCCCACGCCTGGGCCGCCGCGGTGTCCGCCGCGTCCTGGATGCCCAAGAGGCCGCGCAACTCGACCCAGCGAGCCTCCTCGACAGCGGACAGGCTTCCCAGCTTCCGCTTCTCATCCAGGAAGCGGAACTCTCTCATCGCGGCGCGCGTATCGGACATCCGTCACCTTGCTGCGCCAGCGTCCAACAGGGGGACCGCCGCAGCGAAAATCTTGGAGGTCCGCGAGTGTAGGGGACTCCCGCCAGGGGGTAAACCAATCCGCCACGCCCGGCCGGCCGCTACCTCCCCGAGAGGGCGGCACGCACCGCCTGGTCCAGGCCCGCGAAGTCCTTCTCGTAGGTGGCCTGAAGGGCCTCCTGGAAGGACTGCCCCCCGCCCGCCCTTTGGATGAAGGCCAGCAGCTTCTCCTGGCCCCCCAGCCGCACCAGCTCCCGCACCGCCATGGCGGACGTGCCGTAGGCGATCTCCGGCTGGGACATGGTGATGGGCGCCTTCGAGTCCATGTCCGACAGCTTCGGCAAGAGCCCCTGCTTTGCCCGGCCCCGCATCGCTTCCCGGAGTCCGCGCGGGGGGCCGTCCAGCCCCAGGTAGCGCCACTCGATGTACTCGGCCAGGCCTTCGTTGAACCAGCGGGGCAGGGCACCGCCGCCGCCCGGGCAGAGCTCGTCCACCGCCGCGTGCACGTACTCGTGGACCAGCGTGGCCTTCGTCGCCTGCGTCAGCTCCGCCGCGTCGTTCATGCGGATGGCGTTGTCGGAGTACAGGCCCGCCACCGCGGCCGCGTAGCTGGGGCCCAGGTGCGTGGCGAACTCGTCGCGCGTGTAGAGCACCACGTTCAGCTGCCGCTCGCGGGCCTTCCCCAGCGTGCGCTGGGTGAAGTCATAGGCCTCGTCGAGCGCGGACACGACCTTGCCCTCGTACTCCGCGCGCTGGCCGAAGTCCCGGTCGCTGTTGAAGTAGCGGATGGCGAAGCGGCTGTTCTGGCGCACGCGCATGCCGTCCTTGCCCACGCCGGACTCGTAGCTGAGGCTCGCGGAGCGGACCTCTCCGCCTGACGTCGCCCTCGCCTGGCGCGTGTCCCCGGAGCCGGGCTCGCCGTTCATCCGCTGCTCCAGGCGCTCCGCCTCGCGCCGCGCGGCCCCTTCCTCCGACACCCGCGAGCGCGCCAGCTGCAGCAGCTTCTTCGCCTCCGAGGCCTCCTTCGACTTCGCGGGCACCTTCTGCAGCGTGGCCAGCGCCCCTTCCGAGTCCTGGTCCGCCAGCTGCAACCGCCCCAGCTCCAGCGCGAACGCGCCGTCCTTGGGGAAGTGCTCCAGGCCCTTCTTCAGCGCGTCCTCCGCGGCGGAGCGCTGATCCGTCTTCAGCGCGGCGCGCGCCAGGCAGCGCAGGCCGCCCGCCGTCTCCTGGAAGGCCACGGCGCGCTCGCCCAGCGAGTACGCCATCACGGCATCCTCCGGGAGCAGCGCCTCGCAGCCCTTGAGCAGCGGCGCCGCCACGGACGGCCGCTGCGCTTCGGGATAGGCGGAAGGGTCCGCGGCCGCGAAGGCCAGGTACAGCTCCTCCCACTCCTTGTGGGCCGCCAGCTCCTTCGCCTTCTGCGCGGGAGGAGCGGCGGCCAGGAGCAGCAGGGCGATGAGGGGCGTGTTCATGGGTTTCCGGAGTATCGCCGAAGCCCCGAGCGCCCGCGCAAGCCTCCCCGCCCTACGTCCGGGCGACCTGCCAACCCTGCGACTCCAGCGCGGTCATCAGCTCCTGGATGTGGGCGTGTCCGGTGGTCTCCAGCATCACCTCCACCGTGGCCTCGCCCAGGCCCGCCTTGGAGAAGGCGCGGTCATGGTGCAGGTCCACCACGTTGGCGCGCATCTCGGCGATCTGCGTGGTGAGCCGCGCGAGCATGCCGGGCCGGTCCGGCAGCCGCACCTCCAGCTGCACCAGGCGGCCCGCCTTCACGAGGCCCCGCTCGATGATGCGGCTGATGACGTTCATGTCGATGTTGCCGCCGCCGATGATGATGGCGACGCGCTTGCCCTTCGCCTGCGGAATCCGGCCATTGATCAGCGCCGCCAGCCCCGTCGCGCCGGCGCCCTCGGCCACGGATTTCTCCTGCTCCAGGAGCATCAGGATGGCGGCGGCGATCTCCTCCTCGTCCACCGTCACCACCGCGTCCACGTACTTGCGCACGTGTTCGAACGTCAGCTCCCCCGGCACCTTCACCGCGATGCCGTCCGCGATGGTGGTGCCCGCGTTCGTGAGCTCCGTGCGCTTCCCGGCATCCAGCGACGCCTTCATGCTGGCGATGGTGGAGGCCTGCACGCCCACCACCTGGATGCGCGGGTTCGTCTCCTTCAGCGCCACGGCCACGCCGGAGATGAGCCCGCCGCCGCCCACCGGCACGATGACCAGCTCCAGGTCCGGGCACTGCTCCAACAGCTCCAGCGCGAGCGTGCCCTGGCCCGCGATGACGTGCGGGTCGTTGAACGGGTGCACGAAGGTGAGGTTCTCCGCGGCCTGGATGCGCAGGGCCTCGGCGTAGGCCTCGTCGAAGTTGGCGCCCTTGAGCACCACGCGCGCGCCGTAGTCATCCCGCGTGCGCGTGACCTTGATCAGCGGCGTGCGCTCCGGCATCACGATGGTGGCGCGGATGCCCAGCCGGCGCGCGTGGTACGCCACGCCCTGCGCGTGGTTGCCGGCGGAGGCCGCGATGACGCCGCGGCGCTTCTCCTCTTCCGTCAGCGTCAGCAGCTTGTTGAGGGCGCCGCGCTCCTTGAAGGCGCCGGTGCGCTGGAGGTTCTCCAGCTTGAAGTACACCACCGCGCAGTCGGTCCTCTCCGTGAAGTAGTCCGACGCGGGGCACGGCGTGGGGCGCAGCGCGGTGCGGATGCGCTCACGCGCCGCCTGGATGTCCTGCAGGGTGACCATCATGGCGGCCGTGTAGCGGAAGCGCGGCCCGCACGGAAGCGGCGCGGAGCCCCATGGCTGCCTGCCCGCGTGCGCGGCGGGGTGCGTCAGATGCCGCGCAGCACCGTGGCCTTGCCCACGCGGCCAATGGCCAGGATGTAGGCGGCCGTCCGCATGGAGACCTTACGGGACCGTGCAATCTGCGCCACCCGGTCGTAGGCCTCCTTCATCGTCTTCTCCAGCTCCGCGTTGACGCGGTCCTCCTCCCAGGAGACGTGCTGGAGGTTCTGCACCCACTCCAGGTAGCTCACCGTCACGCCGCCCGCGCTGGCCAGGATGTCCGGCACCACGAAGATGCCGCGCTTCTCCAGGATGTCGTCCGCCTCCGGCTGGGTGGGGCCGTTGGCGCCCTCCACCACCAGCCGCGCGCGCACGCTGTTGGCGTTGTCGCGCGTGAGCACGTGGCCCAGCGCCGCGGGGATGAGCACTTCACAGTCCGCCGCGAGCACGTCCTCGTTGGTGCAGGGCGTGCCGCCGGAGAAGCCCGTCACGGTGCCGGTGCGCTTCACGTGCTCGAAGAGGGACGGCACGTCCAGGCCCATGGGGTTGTACATGCCGCCCAGCACGTCGGACGCGGCCACCACCACGCCGCCGTCGCCCCAGATGAGCTGCGCGATGTGGCTGCCCACGTTGCCGAAGCCCTGGATGGCGAAGCGCGTGCCCTTCACCGGCATGCCCAGGTCGCGCAGGATTTCGCGGCATACGTAGAGCAGGCCGCGCCCGGTGGCGGCCTCGCGGCCCTTGGAGCCGTACAGCTCCAGGGGCTTGCCCGTCACCACCGCGGGGGAGTGCCCGTGGTAGCGCGAGTACTGGTCCATCACCCAGGCCATCACCTGGGGGTTGGTGTTGACGTCCGGCGCGGGGATGTCCCGCGTGGGCCCGATGACGTCTTGAATCTGATCCACGAACTTGCGCGTGAGCCGCTCCACTTCCTTGAGGCTCATCTGCGCGGGGTCGCACGCCACGCCGCCCTTGGCGCCGCCGTAGGGCACGTTCACCACGGCGGTCTTCCACGTCATCAGCGACGCGAGCGACACGCACTCGTCCTGGTCCAGGGCGGGGTGGTAGCGCAGGCCGCCCTTCATGGGGCCGCGGCTGTTGTCGTGCTGGATGCGGTAGCCCAGGAACGTGCGGATTTCTCCGGAGTCCATCTCGATGGACACCTGCACCTTCACCTCGCGCAGGGGCGTGGCCAGGAGCGTTTCGATGGGCGTGCCCACGTCCATCACCCGCGCGGCCTTGCGGAAGTAGTAGTTGGTGCCGTCGACGGCGTTCATGGTGGGCTTCACTCCTGGGGACAGACTTCAAAACCTTAACAGAAGCGGTGCGCTACGATGGGTGCGTCCATGCGCCCCGACTCCCCGGACGACAGCGACGCCGGTTCGTCCCTGCAGGGACTGGCGCGGCGGATCCGCACGCTGCGCGAGCGCCGGGGCCTCACCCAGGAGGACTTCGCCGCCCGGTGTGACATCTCCGTGAGCTTTGTCTCGCTCTTGGAGCGCGGCGAGCGCAACCCCAGCTACGACACGCTCCTCCAGGTCGCGGCCGCGCTGGAGCTGCCGCTGTGGGAGCTGTTCCGGCTGGAGGACGCGGAGGACGCGGGGGCTCATCGGCTGGTGGAGTGGGTGCGGCTGAAGAAGCTGGGGCGGGAGGACGTGGACCGCCTGCTGGCCGTGGCGGAGGCGATGTTCAGCGGTGGGCCGGGCGCTGTGTCTTCCCAGGTGGAGGAGCCCAGCGCGGCCTGTACCTCACCGGAGTGCGGCCGGCCCGTGCTGGCCCGGGGGCTGTGCGTGGCGCACTACCACCGGGCCCGCAGGAAGAAGGCGGCTCCGGAGCCGTGAGGGACCGGAGCCGCGGGAGCCGCGGAAGCGCTACTTGCGCTTGGCCCGCTCGACCTTGAGCGTCTTGCCCTCGCCGTGCGGCTTGCCGTGGGTGGCCTCGAAGCCCGCCACGTCCTCCTCCGCGACGAAGACGTACGCGTACGTGGGGCGCAGGTCGGTGCGCAGCACCTTGCCCGCCGGAGCACCCGCGGCCTCCAGCGCGGCGGTGACGCCCGCCTCGTCCAGGCCCTCCTGCCGGCCCAGGCCCACCCACAGCCGCGCCTGGCCGGGGAGGTCCGGCAGCGCTTCGTGACGGGGGCGGCGCTCCTCACGCTGGCCTCGCGGACGGTGCCGCTCCAGCTTCAGCGGCTTCTCGTTGTGCGCCTTGCCGTTGAGCGACTCGAAGCCCGGGGCGTCATCCTCCGGCACGTAGACGTAGCCGTAGGTGGGGCGGGTGCTGGCTCTTATACACATCT
>NZ_RAWL01000325.1:0-10041 GCF_003668885.1 Corallococcus sp. AB049A
GTGCCCGCCCGCGCCGACATCGCCGAGGCACCGCCCGCCGCCGGCACCGACGACATCGCTTCAGCCGGCACCGCCGCGGACACCGTGCCGGCCAGCGAGGACACCACCGCGCTGGAGATGGCGCCCGACGGCAACATGCCGCCCACGAGCCCCGCGCCCGTGCGCACCACCTCGCGCGCCGCTCGCGCCAGCGTGGGGCCGAACTCCGTCTTCGGCGTCTGGCGCTCGATGGAGGGGGCGATGCTCAACGACGGGATGCGACGGTCTTCCAAGGGGTGCCTCCGGCAGGGATTCGCAGAGGCTGCCTTCCACCGTCCGTGCCAGGGGCCAACCCCTTGAAACCACAGGGGCCCTTCGCGTCAGGCGTCTCCCGCGCGCGAGCGCCAGGTCCACGGCGCGGGACGGCGGAGGAAAACCCGAAAACTTGCCACCGCGCCAACCTGCTTCACAGTTGTCGCGTCCTGTCGCACCCGAAGGTGATCCCGATGATGAACCCCTCCAATGGTCCCCGTCCGAACGAGCGCGAGCGCTATCACCCTCGCGTCGAAGCCCGGCTCCAGGTGAAGGTGCTCCTGTCGGGCCGCACCGTGACGGCGCAGGCGCGCGACATCTCCATGAACGGCCTGTTCCTCCAGGCCCACCCGGCGGACTCGCAGCGCGCGCTCACCATCGCCCTGCCGCTGCCGGGCGACCGGGAGCTCGTCACCATGTGCACCATCCGCCGCCGGGAGGTGGACGGTGTGGCGCTGGAGTTCGGCGAGCTGGACTGGGACGACCTCATCGCCCTGGCCCGCTTCCTCCACCCCCACCTGCCGTAAGGGACTTCCGGAGGGAGCGTCAGTCCGCGGCCGAGCGGGCCGTGCGCAGGCGCTCCACCAGGTCCATCAGCTCCGCGCCGCGGAAGGGCTTGTGGATGTAGCCGTCCGCGCCCGCCTGCGTCGCGCTCTCCACGTCCGCCTTCTTCGCCTTCCCGGTGAGCATGTAGAGCGGCACCTTCGCGGTGACCGGGTCGCTCTTCAGGATGCGGCACACGGAGACGCCGTCCAGCTGCGGCAGCACCACGTCCATCAGGATGAGGTGGAAGACGCGGTCGCGGGCCAGCTTCAGCCCTTCGATGCCATTGGCCGCGCAGACCACGTCCACCGTGCCGTCGCTCAACATGGAGCGAACCAGCTCGCGGATGACGGGCTCGTCCTCGACGAGCAGGATGTGGAAGGGCGCTTGCGCGTTGCCAGCCATGGTTCCTCGGGGCCCCTCGTAGGCCATTGCCCTGGCGGCGTCCAGCGATGCGACGCCTCCCGGTCGCCCCTCTGTACGAAAGCAGTCCCCTGCCGGTTTTCCCCGACGGCGGGGTCGCTCCGGCCCCGCCTAGATTTCAGCGACGCCGTCGCGCTCGGCCCAGCCCTCCAGGCCGTTGGGCAGGCGGATGCGCACGTACTTCCCCGTCTCATCCAGGAGCTGGACCTTCAGGCCGGCGTGCACCTCGAAGAGGGAGCGCCCCTCCGAGCGCGGCAGCTCCCGCGCCACCAGCGTGGGCGCCAGCACCACGGCCTCGTGCACGTTCTGGTGCACCCAGATGTGCGCCGCCAGGAGCAGGGCCGCCGGCACCGCCGCCGTGAGGCAGAGGCCCGCCACCACCGCGACCGCCGTGCGCCGCATCGCGGGGAAGGCACGCCGGAAGAGCAGCAGCGCGAAGCCCACCAGCCACGCGACGAAGAAGACCCAGGCCACGGCCGAGCCGTCCGTCGCCGCCGCCAGCCGGGGGAGGAAGGCCTCGTCCGCGGCGGCGCCCACCACCTTGTCCACCTGCCGCGCCCGGGCCAGGGCCAGGTTGGCCTCCAGGTCCTCGGAGCGTCCGCCCTGCTTCCGGGCCTGCTCCAGCGCCAGCACCGCGCGGCCCAGGTCGCCCCGGGCCAGGTGCGTGGTGCCCAGGTTGTAGAGCACGTCCGGACCGCCGAAGCCGTGGGCGATGAGCTTCTCATACTGGGCCTGCGCGTTGGCGTAGTCCTCGCGGCCATACGCGTCGTTGGCCTGCTGGAAGACGGCCTCCGCTTCCTCGGCGGTGTAGTAGCCCTGCGTCGCCGCGTCGCTCATCACGCCCAGCCTTCCATCACCGCCGCCGCGGTCGCCAGCACCTTGCGCCGCTCGCCCGGCTCCACCCCGCCGCCGTAGCGGCCCAGGTCGCACGCCTCCAGCACGAAGAGCACGCGCGCGCGCCGCTCCGCGTCCACGCCCGCCGCCGCCAGCTTCTCTCCCAGCGCCTCACGCGTCAGCCCGCCGACGGGGAAGCCCAGCCGCGCCTCCAGGAAGCCCGTCATCGCGCGCTCCACCTCCACGTAGAAGGCCCCCGCGTCCGCGCCCGCCTTGAGCTTCTCCGCCTCCGCCAGCCGCTTGCGCGCGGCCTTCGCCTGCTGACGGCCCTTGCCCGCCTCGGAGCGGGTGGCCAGCCGGCCGCGCATGCCGCCCACGAGCGCCACGCCCGCCAGCAGGCCCAGCGGCGCCAGCACGCCCGCGAGGAAGAAGGGCCGCATCCACACCGGCTGCGACGGCTCCACGAAGTGGGCCCGGGCGCGCACCGGACGCAGCCCGCCCGTGGTGAGCACGTTCTTCTGCTCGTTGGCCGCGTCCGCCACCTGCGAGGGCGTCATCGTCGACGGCAGTGAAGACACGCCGCCCGCGCCCGCCTCCACGGTGATGGTCACGGGGTCCGTGCGCGCCGTCTCGTACTGGCGCCGCGACGGGTCGAAGTACGGGAAGCTCAGCTCCGGCAGCGTGAAGGTGCCCGTGCGCTGCGGCATCACCAGGTACTCCACCACGCGGCGGCCCTGGATGCGGTTGCGGTTGGGCGTGAGCCGGTCCGTCGTCGTGGGCTCGTAGATCTTCAGCGCGGCGGGGCCGGTGAGCTTCGGCGGGGTGACGTTCTTCACGTTGCCCTGCCCCTCCAGGATGACCTTCACCGTGATGGGCTGTCCCAGCTCCACGCGCGTCTGCGACACGTCCAGCGACATGCGCCAGGAGCCCACGTTCGCGTTGGACATGTTCGGCGGCGCGCCATTCGGCAGCGGCCGCACCTTCACCTTCAAGCCGTTGGAGACGCGGTGCACGCGGTGGCCCGCGAAGAGGAAGCCCGTGGTGATGTCCGCCTCCGCGGGGGTGATCATCAGCGTGCCGGACTTCACCGGGAACAGCGCGCGGCGGCGCAGCAGGTAGGCGCGGTACGGGATGCCGTCCACCACCTTCTGCTCGCCCGTGAGCTGCGTGGGGCTCTCCACCTCCTCCGTCCAGAAGCCCTCCAGCTTGGGCATCGTCACCGCGTCCACGCTGGACAGGTCCACGCGCGAGTAGATGTAGAGCGACAGCGTGGCCTGCTCGCCCACGTAGAGTTCGTCGCGGTCCAGGCTCGCGCGCAGGAACAGGTCCGAGTCCCCACGCGGAATCACCGGCTCGTCGTCCCGCAGGTCCGAGTCGTCGTCGCCGAACGGGTCCGGCATGTTCCGGAAGTTGCGGAACGGATCCGGCAGCTGCGGCCGGCCTCCTTGCTGGGCCTGGGCAGAGCCGCCCACGCGGCCCTCGCGCACGGTCAACTGCACGGCGTCCGTGCGGTACGTGCGCCCCCCGGCGGTGAGCGTCGAGGGCGGAAGCGTGAGCTTGCCCGCGCGCAGCGGACGCATCAGCAGCTCGTGCCGGGTGATGTCCTGGATGACGGCGGGGCCGCCGCCGGACAGCGAGATGGAGCGCTGGCTGCCGCGCGACGAGGAGAGCACCTCGAAGTCGTTGGACTCGGGCAGGCGCACCTGGGCGTTGGACGGCGCGTCCACCACCACCACGGTGAGCTTGAAGGTGTCATCGGTGCCCACCTCGGTGCGGTCCACCGTCTGGTAGAACTCGATGTCCGCCGCCCACGCTGGCGCCGTGGCCAGGAGGGCGAGCACGGCGAGCAGCGCCGTGCGCCCGCTACCAGTCCTTCTCATTGGGCTTCCTCTGCTTCTTCTTCTGCTGGAAACGCCAGAGCTGGAGATTCTTCTCGTTCTGCTTCATCGCATCCAGCAGGCGCTCCGCTTCCTGCCGGTCGACGTCACCCGGCGAACTTCCGCCGTCGCGCGGGTTGGCTTCCGCCTCCTCCTCGCTCTCGCTGCCGCCGTCCGTGCCGCCATCGCGCGAGTCGCCGTCGCCCTCGTCCTGGCCTCCGTCGGCCCCGCCATCCGCGCCGCCGTCGCCCGGGCCTGCATCACCCTGGCCGCCATCCGAGCCGCCATCCGCGCCACCGTCACCCGGGCCGGCATCGCCCGCGCCGCCGTCACCGCCTCCGTCCTGACCGCCATCCTGCGCGCCGCCGTCCTGGCCCGCGTCGGCCCCGCCGTCCGCGCCACCATCCGGACCGCCGTCCTGGCCTCCGTCCTGCGGTGTGCCGCCGTCACCCTTCTGGCCACCGTCCTCGCCCGCGTCCGGACGGCCGCCGTCGTCGCCGCCGTCCTGGCCTCCGTCGGTGCCACCATCCGGGCCGTTCTGCGGGGGCGGCAGGTCGCGCAGCACCACCTCGTAGTTGTGCCGGGCCAGCGTGTCCGTGGGGTCCAGCGTGAGCGCCTTGCGGTAGGACTTGAGCGCCTCCGAGCGGTCGCCGGACGTGGCCGCGAGGTTGCCCAGGTTGTACCAGCTCTTCTGCGCCAGGCCGGGCTGGCGCGAGGACTCCGCCACCTGCTTGAAGGCCTCGCGCGCCTCCTTCGTGCGGCCCAGCTTCGCCAGCGCATCCGCGCGGTTGAACTCCACCGTCGGATCATTGGGCCGCTCCTTCTTCGCGGCGTCGAAGTCCTTCAGCGCGTCCTCGTAGCGTCCGGCCGCGTAGGCCTGGCGCCCGCGCTCCACCAGCGGGTGGTCCTTCTCCAGCGGCCCCACCGCCCACGCGGGCCCCGGCAGCGCCAGCAACCCCGCCAGGCCGACCGCCATCGCGCGCGCCGCGCGCCGCCGCATCGGATGCGCGCTCATGCGGCCCTCCGGCGCGACGGGATGAGCGCCATGCCCAGCACCAGCAGCACCAGGCCGGGGACGGCGAACCACTGGAAGCGCTCGTCGTAGCGGACCGTCACGCGGCTCTCCAGCTCGCTCTTCTGCAGCTGATCAATGCGCTCCACCACCTGGCCCATGGCCACGCCGTTGGGCTGGTAGAAGAAGGCGCCGCCCGTGGCGTCCGCGATGGCCGTGAGGCCCGCGCGGTCCAGGCGGGTAATCACCGTGTCGCCGTTGGAGTCCTTCTTGTAGTCCACGAACTCGCCGCGCCGGTCGTAGACGGGGATGGGCTCACCGGAGTCCGAACCCACGCCCACCGCGAGCACCTGCACGTTCGCGTCCTTGAGCGCCTCCGTGGCCTCGCGCACCTCGCCGGTGAGGTCCTCGCCGTCCGACAGCAGCACCACCACGCGCTCCTTGGAGCCCCGGTCCGCGTTGTCCAGCACCTGCTTGGCCAGCTTCAGCGCCGCGCCCACGTTGGTGCCACCCTGGGGCATCGAGTCCGGATCCACCGCGCGCAGGAACAGCTTCACCGCCGAGTAGTCCGACGTGAGCGGCGACTGCACGAACGCATCCCCCGCGAACACCACCAGGCCCGCGCGGTCGCCCTTCAGCTCATCCAGCAGCGTGTTGAGCTCCAGCCGCGCGCGGTCCAACCGGCTGGGCTGCACGTCCCGGGCGAGCATGGACTTGGACGCATCCAGCGCCACCACCACGTCGATGCCCCGGCGCTTCGTCAGCTCGCTCTTCGTGCCGCACTGGGGCTGCGCGAGCGCCAGCCCGAACAGCATCAACCCCAACCCATACAGGCCGCCCTGCACCGCCGGCCGCCACACGGACACGCCGGGCGCGAGCGCCGTCACGTGGCGCTCCGCGATGAGCGCCGACAGCCGCGTCCTGCGGCCCAGCGCCTTGAGCAGCGCGAGCAGCCCCAGCAGCAGGCCCATCAGCAGCAGCCCCAGGTACAGCGGCTGCGCCAGGCCCACCTGGTAGCCCAGGAGCGTGAAGCGCCAGGCCTCCAACGTGGGCATCATGGGAACACCCGCAGGAAGGTGGCGCGCAGCAGCAGCTCCAGCGCGGCCAGCCCGAAGGCCACCAGCAGGAACGGGTGGAAGTTCTCCTTGTACGTGGCGCTGGCGCCGCCCTCCATCAGCTTCGAGCGCTCCAGCGCGTCCAGCACCTTCTGCAGGCCCCGCTTGAGGCCTTCCGGGTCGGTGGCGCGGTAGTACTCGCCGCCGGTGCGGTCCGCGATGTCCTGCATCAGCTCCGGGTTGATGGGGATCTCCGTCTCGCGCCACACGGTGTTGCCGAACAGGTCCGTGCCCTGCGGGAAGGGCACCTTGCCGCCCTTGCCCACGAGGATGGTGTAGATGGGGATGTGGAGCGACGCGGCCATGTTCGCCGCGTCCAGCGGGGAAATCTTGCCGGCGTTGTTGTCGCCGTCGGTGATCAGCACCACCACGCGGCTCTTCGCATCGGAATCCCGCAGGCGGTTGAGCGACGTGGCGATGGCGTCACCAATGGCCGTGCCGTCCTCCAGCACGCGGGTGCGCAGCTGCTTGAGCACTTCCTTGAGCACGCCGTAGTCCAGCGTCAGCGGGGACTGCGTGTACGCGGCGCCGGAGAACACCACCAGACCCAGGCGGTCGTTCACGCGGCCGGAGATGAAGTCGGTCAGCACCTCCTTGGCCACGTTGAGGCGGTTCTGCGGCCGGAAGTCACCGGCCTCCATGGACGTGGACAGGTCCAGCGCCACCACGATGTCGATGCCCTCCACCGACAAATCCCGCACGCGCGAGTCGCGCGACTGCGGCCGCGCGATGGCCACCACCGCGGCGATCACCGCCGCCGCGCGAAGGATGGGCAGGAGCGGCAGGAGGTACGTGCGGAAGCCCCGGCCGCCCTTCGCGAAGACGTGGGCGGCGGAGAAGCGCAGCGTGGCGCGCCGCTTGCGCTCCCAGAACGCGAGCGCCAGCAGCAGCGGCGCCAGCAAGAGGGCCCAGAGCGCCTCCGGGTTATTGAACGCGAGGTCCGGGGGCAGCATCGGGCTTGGGGGGAGCAGGAGGGACGTATGTCTTCGCGAGCAGGTCGTAGCCGAAGGCCAGCGCCTGCTTGCAGGACTCGGGGGAGGCGTCGGCGCGGGCGTACTTCACCATGTCCGACTCGGAGACGAAGCGCATCAGCGCGTCTTCCGGCAGGCCCGGCGTGTGGAGCTTGCGCAGGGACGCCATCAGTTCGGACGACGTGCACTCCAGGGCCTCGAAGCCGTAGCGCTCGCCCAGGTAGCCGCGCACGATTTCGGAGAGGCGGAAGTAGAAGTCCTTCACGTGGCCGCGGCCGGGCAGGTCCTCGCGCTGGAGCGCGTCCAGGGACTGGCGCACGCGCACGTCCAGGGGCAGCACCGGGACGACCTTCTCGCGCTTCGGGCGGCGCTGCCACCAGCGCACCAGCAGCCAGACGGCCACACCCACCGCCAGCGCCGCCGCGAGCGCGTAGAGCAGCGTCCACGAACGGATGGGCACTTCCTGCGGCGGCTGGTAGTCGAACAGCTCCGCGCCCTGCCCCTGTGCATCCGGCGGCAGCGTGGACGTCACGTCCACCGTCTTGCCCTTGAGCACGAAGCGGCGCGGTCCCTCCGGCGTCGCCACGTCGAAGGCGAGGTCCGGCAGCTTCACGCCGCCCAATTCGAACGCGGAGAAGCGCAGGCCGAACGTCGTGGTCGCGTCGTTCGCGTTGTCCTGGCGCTGGCGCGTCTGCTGGAGCAGCTCCACCGGGCCCTCGCCCGTGGGCGCCACCAGCTCATAGCGCTGATCCTTCGGGTGCGTGAGCGTCACCTGGTAGGTGAACGGCTCGCCGATGTGCACCTCTTCCGGCTCCACCCGCGCGGACGCGCCCGTGGGCGTCACCGTCTCCAGCGCCACGGGGGCCTTGGGTGCGGCCGGAGCCTGCGCCCACGCCGACGGCGCGCTGACGAAGAGGACGGCCGCGAGGACGAGCGCGTGTCTCATGCCGCCATCCTCCGGGCCCGCGCGCGGAAGAAGTTCGCCAGCGCCTTGCCGTGATCATCCCCGGCGCGCAGCTCCACGTGGTCCAGCTCCAGCTTCTTGAAGAGCTTGCGGCGCTCGTCGCGCTGGGCCTGCATGGCGCGCATGAACCTGCCGCGCACGGCGGTGGAGCTGGTGTCCACGACGAAGCGCTCGCCCGTCTCCGGGTCCTCCATCTCCACCAGGCCGTGGGCGGGGAAGCGCTGCTCCAGCGGATCCTCGATGACCACCGGCACCAGGTCGTGGCGGCGGCCCACCAGGCGCAGGGGCTTCTCGTAGCCCGTGGCCATGAAGTCCGACACGAGGAACGTCACGGCCTTCCGCTTGGACACCTGCGTCAGGTACGTGAGCCCCGCGGACAGGTCCGTGCCGTGGCCCTTGGGATTGAACGTGAGGATGTCGCTCACGAGCCGCAAGACGTGCATGCGGCCCTTGCGCGGCGGGACGACCTTCTCCACCCGGTCCGAGAAGAGGATGAGCCCCACGCGGTCGTTGTTCGCGATGGCGCTGAAGGCAATCTGCGCGGCCACCTCCGCGGCGACCTCCGCCTTGGTGCGGTCCTTGGAGCCGAACTCGTTGGAGGCGGACACGTCCACCAGGAGCATCACCGTGAGCTCGCGCTCCTCCGTGAAGACCTTGATGAAGGCCTCGTTCATGCGCGCGGTGACGTTCCAGTCGATGAAGCGGATCTCGTCGCCGGGCTGGTACTGGCGCACCTCGGAGAAGGCCATGCCGCGGCCCTTGAACACCGAGTGGTACTGGCCGGCCAGCATGTCGGAGACCACCTTGCGGGTGCGGATCTCCAGCTTGCGGATGCGGCGGATGAGGTCCTTGGGCAGCACGGGCGCGCTCTTACCGGGGCCTTCTCAGGGGACTTCCACGCGGTCGAAGACGCGCTGGATGATCTTCTCCTGGGTGAGCTCCTCGGCCTCCGCTTCGTAGGTCATCGCGATGCGGTGGCGGAGCACGTCGAAGGCAATGGCCTTCACGTCCTCCGGGGTGACGAAGCCGCGGTGGCGCAGGAACGCGTGCGCACGGGCCGCCTGCGCCAGCGCGATGGTGGCGCGCGGCGAGGCCCCGAACTGGATGTAGTCCGCCAGGTCCTTGAGGCCGTAGCGCGCGGGCTCACGCGTGGCGAACACCACGTTGAGGATGTACTCCTTCACCTTCTCGTCCATGTAGATGGCGTGGACGAGCTCGCGCGCGCGCACCAGGTGCTCCAGCGAGATGACCCGCTGGACCTTGGGCGACGAGCCACCGGACATCCGGTCCATGATGACCTTCTCCTCATCACGGGTCGGGTAGCCCACCTTCACCTTGAGCATGAAGCGGTCCACCTGCGCTTCGGGGAGGGGGTACGTGCCCTCCTGCTCGATGGGGTTCATGGTGGCCAGCACCAGGAACGGCGAGGGCAGGCCGAAGGTCTGGTCGCCGATGGTGACCTGGCGCTCGGCCATGGCCTCCAGGAGGGCGGACTGGACCTTGGCGGGGGCGCGGTTGATTTCGTCCGCGAGGACGATGTTCGCGAAGATGGGCCCCTTGCGGACGGTGAACGCGGCCGTCTGCTGGTTGTAGATCATGGTGCCGACGAGGTCCGCCGGCAGCAGGTCGGGGGTGAACTGCACGCGCATGAAGGTGGCGCTGAGCGAGTCCGCCACGGTGCGCACGGTCAGCGTCTTGGCGAGTCCGGGCACGCCCTCCAGGAGGACGTGGCCGTTGCACAAGAGGCCGATGAGGATGCGTTCGAGCATGTACCGCTGCCCGACGATGACCTTTCCGGTCTCCTGGTTGAGGACCTCGACGAAGCTGCTTTCCTGCTGCACGCGTTCGGTGAGCGCGCGGATGTCGGTGTTCATGTCCCCTCTGTCGGCCTGGGCGGCGGGCAGCCTAGGGTTCCCGGGCGTCCGGCTCAACACCGCTGTACGCCGGACATTCCGTCAAGCCGCCCCGTGCCGTAAAGGGTCATCCGCCCATGTCCCGTCCGCCCCCGCCC
>NZ_RAWL01000326.1:0-9974 GCF_003668885.1 Corallococcus sp. AB049A
GGAGATGTGTATTGGAGACAGGTGGAGCGGGGAGCGCGGGCCATGGCTGGGCGCTACCTCTACTCCAGCCTCCGCGTGGGCGGCCATCCTTGACGCATGGGGGGGCCTGGGCTACGGCCTGCCCGCCCGGCCGCCCGTGGCCGGAAAAACCCAAGGGGACGGCATGAAGTTCTTCATCGACAGCGCGGACGTCGGCGAAATCCGCAAGGCCCACGAGATGGGCTGCGTGGACGGCGTCACCACCAACCCGTCACTGCTGGCCAAGGTCGGCCGCGGGCTGGACGAGACCATCCGCGAGATCTGCTCCATCGTGGACGGTCCCATCAGCGCCGAGTGCGTCTCGCTGGAGGCCCCGGACCTCATCAAGGAAGGCAAGGAGCTGGCGAAGATCCACGACAACGTCGTCGTGAAGATCCCCATGGGCGTGGAGGGCATGAAGGCCGTCAAGGCGCTCACCGCCGAGGGCATCCGCACCAACGTCACCCTCTGCTTCTCCGCCAACCAGGCCCTGCTGTGCGCCAAGGCCGGCGCCACGTACGTGTCGCCCTTCGTGGGCCGGCTGGATGACATCTCCCAGGACGGCATGGAGCTCATCGCCCACATCCTGGAGATCTACCAGAACTACGACTTCACCACGCAGGTGCTGGTGGCCAGCGTGCGCAACCCCGTCCACGTCCTCCAGGCCGCGCGCCTGGGCGCGGACGTCGCCACGCTGCCCTTCAACGTCATCACCCAGCTGGCCAACCACCCGCTGACCGACGCGGGCATCAAGAAGTTCCTCCAGGACTGGGAGAAGGTCCCCAAGCAGGGCAAGCCCGCCGGGAAGTAACCGCCCGGCTGCTCCCCCTGCCGTTCCGGTGTGCCTGGAACGACGGGGGGACCCTCGCGGGGGCTGGCGCCAGGACGGCGGGAGCGGTATGGCAGGAGGAGCGGATTGATATTTGAATCAACCCTTCCGGAGCCCCGCCCATGGACTTCCAGCTCAGCGAAAACCAGCGCGCCTTGCAGGATGCCGCGCGCAAGTACGCCCGTGACGTGGTGCGCCCCAAGGCCCCGCACTACGACGAGACCTCCGACTTCCCCAAGGACCTCATCTCCGCGGCCTTCGAGCTGGGCCTGCTGAACATGGCCATCCCGTCCGAGTACAACGGCGTGGGCCTGACGCACCTGGAGCAGGTCATCGTGTGCGAGGAGCTGGCGTGGGGCTGCGCGGGCGTGGCCACGTCCCTCATCGCCAACGACCTGGCCAACCTGCCCATCATCCTCCACGGCACGGACGACCAGAAGAAGCGCCTGCTGGCCCCCTTCGGGGAGAAGCTCAAGCTCAGCTGCTTCTGCCTCACGGAGCCCTCCGCGGGCTCCGACGTGGCGGCCATGGGCACCACCGCGCGCCGCGAGGGTGACGAGTACGTCCTCAACGGCAGCAAGTGCTTCATCACCAACGCCGGCTACGCGGACCAGTTCACCGTGTTCGCCACGCTGGACAAGGGCAAGAAGCACAAGGGCATCACCTGCTTCGTCGTGGAGGGCCGTCCGCAGGGGCTCACCACCGGCAAGCACGAGAACAAGATGGGCCAGCGCGCCAGCAACACCACCACCGTCACGTTCGACGAGGTGCGCGTCCCCGTCGCCAACCGCATCGGCGAGGAGGGCGAGGGCTTCAAGATCGCCATGGCCACGCTGGACAACAGCCGCCCGCTGACGGCGAGCATCTCCATTGGCATCGCCCGCGCGGCGCTGGAGCACTCGCTGGAGTACTCCGCGCAGCGCCACACGATGGGCAAGCCCATCCGCGAGCACCAGGCCGTCCAGTTCATGCTGGCGGAGATGGCCATGAACACCCACGCCGCGCGCCTGCTCACCTACGAGAGCGCGCAGGTGCTGGACGAAGGACAGCGCAACACCCTCCAGTCCAGCTATGCGAAGTGCTTCGCCGCGGACATGGCCATGAAGGTCGCCACGGACGCCGTGCAGGTGTTCGGCGGCTACGGCTACATGAAGGAATACCCCGTGGAGAAGCTGATGCGCGACGCCAAGCTCATCCAGGTCTACGAGGGCACGAGCCAGGTGCAGCGCCTGGTCATCGCGAAGGAACTGTTCAGGTAGAAAAGCAAAACTGTGCCCGGCGGGGCTTTCCCGTTGCCGCCGCCGTGTGCGGATGTCTATTACTCCGGCCCTGATGCGCGATGCGTCAAGCGCCCTGATTTCCAAACCTCCCCACTGAGGAGAAGCCCGCCGTGAAGATTCTTGTCACCGCCAAGCGCGTGGAAGATCCCGAGTCGAAGATCAAGGTGAAGCCGGACGGCTCGGACATCGTGAAGGAGGGGTTGAAGTACAAGATCAACCCCTTCGATGAAATCGGCGTGGAAGAGGGCCTGCGCCTCGCGGCGAAGCACACCGGCGAGGTGGTGGTGGTCTCCATCGGCGGCAAGGAGGTGCAGGAGCAGCTGCGCCACGCGCTGGCCATGGGCGCCAACCGCGCCATCTGGGTGAACCACACGGGCCCGCTGGATCAGCTGGGCATCGCGGGGCTGCTCCAGAAGGTCGCGGAGAAGGAGAAGCCGGACATCGTCCTGCTGGGCAAGCAGTCCATCGACGACGACCAGAACCAGGTGGGCCAGTACCTGGCGGAGTTCCTGGGCTGGGGCCAGGCCACGTTCGCCTCCAAGGTGGAGTCGCTGGAGAGCGACCAGGAGAAGAACAAGGTCCCGGCGGTGGTGCTGTCCGCGGACAAGAAGAGCGTCCAGGTGGTGCGTGAAGTGGACAACGGGCTGGCGACCCTGGAGGTCCAGCTGCCCGCCATCGTCACCACGGACCTGCGCCTGAACCAGCCGCGCTACGCCAGCCTCCCGGGCATCATGAAGGCGAAGAGCAAGCCCATCGAGGAGCTGACCCCGGCGGGCCTGGGCGTGGACGTGGCCCCGAAGATCCAGGTGCTGAAGCTGGCGTCGCCTCCGCCGCGCAAGGCGGGCATCAAGGTGCCGGACGTGGCCACCCTGGTGGAGAAGCTCCACAACGAGGCGAAGGTCGTCTGACCGCCGCTGCCAACCCTTCCAACGATTCCGGAGACAGACACACCATGTCCATCGTCCTCATCGTCGCCGAGCAGCAGCCGGACGGGAACCTGCGCAAGGCCTCCCTGAACGCCATCGCCGCAGGCAAGCAGCTGGCCGACAAGGCCGGCGCCGAGCTGCACCTCGTCCTTCTTTCCAAGGACCCGTCCAAGCTGGCGGAGGAGCTCAAGGGCTCCGGCGCCAAGGCCATCCACACCGCCGCCGCTCCCGAGTTCGAGCACTATCTGGCGGAGGTCTACGCCCCCGTCATCGCGGGCCTGGCGCAGGAGCTGAAGGCCACCTTCGTGGGCGCGGCCTCCACGGCGCAGGGCAAGGACCTGCTGCCGCGCGTCGCCGCCCGGCTGAAGGCCGCCATGGCCACCGACATCACCGCCATCAACGGCAGTGGCGCGGACATCACCTTCACCCGCCCCATGTGGGCCGGCAACGTGTTCGCCGAGGTGAAGCTGTCCACGCCGGTGCAGGTCATCAGCATCCGCGCCACGGAGTTCAGCGCGGCGGAAGGCGCGGGCGGGTCCGCGGAGGTGAAGTCCTTCCAGCCGAAGCTGGAGGCCTCCAAGACGAAGTTCGTGTCCTTCAACGAGGTGAAGAGCGCCCGTCCGGAGCTCACCGAGGCCAGCGTGGTGGTCTCCGGTGGCCGCGGCACCAAGGGTGACTTCAAGGAAGTGGAAGCGCTGGCGGACCTGCTGGGCGCCGCGGTGGGCGCGTCCCGCGCGGTGTGCGACGCGGGTTGGGTTCCCAACGACCTGCAGGTCGGTCAGACGGGCAAGGTCGTCGCGCCCAAGCTGTACATCGCCGCGGGCATCAGCGGCGCCATCCAGCACCTGGCCGGCATGAAGTCCTCGAAGACCATCGTCGCCATCAACAAGGACCCGGAGGCGCCCATCTTCCAGGTGGCCGACTACGGCCTCGTGGACGACCTCTTCAAGGTCCTGCCCGCCCTGCGCGAGGGCATCCAGAAGCTGAAGTAGTCCGCTTCTGACCGTCGTACCCGAGGGGCGCGTCACCGGATTCTTCCGGGGCGCGCCCTTCGTCACGTCTACAGCTCGATGTCGTGGTCGCCGCCGGGCTTCTTCTGGGCGGGCGGCTCGGAGGGCTCGGGCTCCAGCTCGTGGGGCACCTCCTCGTCCGGGACTCCTTCGGAGGGCGTGTCCTCCGTGTCGAGCAGGTCGATGCGCTGTCCGTCCTGCACCTGGACGTAGAGGGTGCGGAAGGTCCACGCCTCGCCGTTCTTGTCCGCCACGGCGTGCAGGGTGCCGTCCGCCTTGGGGCCATCCAGCGGGACGACGAACTCCGCGTGGGTGCGGCCGTTGACGCTGCTCACGGACGTGTTGCTGGGGAAGCCCGCCTTGAAGGTGCCGCCCAGCGCCTTCTGCACGTGCGGATCCTCCTGGGCCTCCGTGATGGCGTCCGTGTACGCGCCCATGTCCTTGAAGGACGAGTAGCCCCAGCCCACGGCGATGGCCGCGAAGCAGAAGCACGAGCCCACCATCCCCAGGCAGCCCACGGGCACCGCCCACTTCCAGTTGCGGTTCCACCATCCCTGGCGGGGGACGGGGGCGTAGTCACCCTCGGGACTCGTCTGCGGCGGCATGGGCCCTCCTGGCCTGGACCTGGGGCCGTGTCATAGCCGGTTCCGGACGAAGCGGAAGCAGGGCCTGCACCCGGGGCGGGTTTCGGGGGCGCCTTCATGACAGAGTGGGCGCCATGCCCTCTGGTGGCGTCTCGACGGCCGAGCTCGCGGACCTGCTTGCGGCGCTGCCCTTCGGCCACCGGCTGTGGGTGCGCGGCATGGGGCGGTGTCTCTACCCGCTGTTGCGCAGCGGGGACGCGGTGCGGCTCTTGCGCTGCGGACCGGAGCGGCTGGCGCGCGGGGACGTGGCGCTGGTGCGGCACGGGCCCAGGCTGGCCGCGCAGGTGGTGCTCTCCACCCAGCCCTGGGTGACGGAGTCGCTGCTGGGTGGCACGCCCGTGGCGGGCGGGGAATTGGTGGGGCGCATCATCGCGCTCAAGCGCGGGCGCTGGGTGATGCGGCTGCCCCGGCCCACCCGGCCGGCCCTGTTCCTCCTGCAGCGCACCCTGTCCGGCGTGTGGACGAAGCCCGGGTCCCGGGCGGTGTTCCGCCACCTGCGCGACCTGTTCTCCGGGTGGACGAAGCCCATCCGCCGCCAGTTCGTGGGCCCGCTGGAAATCCGGCTGGTGCGCCCGGACGACCTGGACGCGCTGCTCGCCTTCGCCACCGAGCGGCTGGTGGTGTCCGGCACCTTCCTGCGCCGGCAATTGCGCGACCGCTGGGGCCTGGCTCCGGAGCGGCGCGTGGGGGCGGCGGCGGGCGCCTTCGACGCGCAGGGGCACCTGCTCGGCTTCGCGTGGGCGGATGACTACCACCAGGAGGGGCTGGCGCTGGACGGCTTCTGGGTGCGCTCGCTGGTGGTGTCCCCGAAGGTGCGGCGCATGGGCGTGGCCACCGCCCTGGTGCGGTGCCTGGTGGAGGAGATGTCCCGGCAGGGCGCGGACCGGCTCCAAGCGGACATCGACGAGGACAACACCGCTTCCCTGCGCACCTTCTCCGGCCTGGGGTTCCGCCCGGCGCCCCAGGCGCTGACGGACGCCACCAACCAGCAGTGGGACGCGGCCGGGGGCAGCAAGCGGCTGGTCGTGCTGGTGCGCCCACTTCCGGGCTGACGCCGGGCCTGGGGGTTGCGCACGTGTTGGGGCTGGGCCAAAGGGCAGGGCGTCCTGCTTCATGGCGTGGGCAGGGAAGGGTGGAGCCGGTGTCTGAAGGGCCTGAGGGTGCGCGGTGGAAGGCGGACGGGGCGCTGTTGCTCCTCACCGTCTTCTGGGGGTTGACGTTCGTGGTGGTGAAGGACGCGCTCGCGTTCGCGGATCCGTTCACCTTCCTCACCTTGCGCTTCATCGTGGGCGCGGCGGTGCTGGCGGCCATCGCGCGCGGGCGGATGCTCGCGCCCGGCATCGTGCCCAAGGGGCTCTTGCTGGCGACGGTGCTCTTCGTGTGCTTCGCGCTCCAGACGGTGGGGCTCCAGACGACCACGCCGTCGCGCGCGGCGTTCCTCACCGGCCTGAACGTCCTCTTCGTTCCGCTGTTGTCCGTGGTGCTGCTGCGGCGCCTGCCCCGGTGGGGCACCTCCGTGGGCGTGGTGCTGGCGGCGGTGGGCTTGTACTGGCTGACGCGGCCCACCGGCGGTGAGACCCTGCCCGGGGACACCGGCGGGCTGCACCTGGGGGACTGGCTGTCCATTGGCTGCGCGCTGGCGTACGCGGGGCACATCCTGCTCACGGAGCGCTTCGCGTCGAAGGACAACGCGCTGGGCCTGGTGGCGGTGCAGCTGGTGGGCGTGGCGGTGCTGTCCGCGCTGTGCCTGCCCTTCGTGGAGCGCAAGCTGGAGTGGAGCCAGCCGCTGGTGGTGGCGGTGCTCACGTGCGGCGTGCTCGCGAGCGCGGTGGCCATCCTCGTCCAGACGTGGGGCCAGGCGCGCACGAGCGCGGTGCGCGCGGCGCTCATCTTCGCCATGGAGCCGGTGTTCGCCTCCGTCTACTCCGTCGCGGTGGGCCGCGAGGTGCTGGGCATGAAGGAGTGGCTGGGCGGCGCGCTCATCGTCGTGGGCGTCTTCGCGTCGGAGCTGGGCACGGTGGTGTGGGACGGATGGCGGGCACGGGGCCGCACGCCCGCTGCCTGAGCATGCGGCGCCTGCGGTGGGGTGCCCGGCGGGCGGCGCGAGCGGCCGGGCCGCGCTATAGACAGCGCCCATCCCATGAGCGTGGAGCTGAGACGCAACGGCCTGCACCTGACGGGCACGCCCCTGTCGCTGGACGCGAAGCGCAAGTCGCCGCTGTCCTTCGTCAGTCATGGGCACTCGGACCACATCGCCCGCCATGAGAGCACCATCGCCACCCAGGCCACGCTGCGCTTCATGGCGCACCGGCTGGGCCCGGTGGCGGCCCCGCTGTCCGTGCCCTTCCGCCGCCCGTTCGAGCTGGGCTCGCTGCTGTTGGAGCTCCTGCCCGCGGGCCACATCCTGGGCAGCGCGCAGCTGCGGGTCACCCGCGCGGACGGCAAGCGCATGGTCTACACGGGGGACCTGAACACCGCGCCGTCGCTCACCGCGGAGGCCACGGAGGTGGCCACCTGCGACACGCTGGTCATCGAGTCCACCTTCGGTCACCCGCGCTACCGCTTCCCGCCGCGCCCGGAGGTGATGGGGCAGGTGGAGACGTGGCTGCGCGCGCAGCTGAACCGGGGCGTGACGCCGGTGCTGCTGGGCTATCCGCTGGGCAAGAGCCAGGAGGCGATGAAGCAGCTGGCCCTGCGCGGCTTCCAGCTGGTCGCCCATCCGTCCATCTTCGAGGTCGCGGAGCTGTACGCGGAGCTGGGCGTCCCCATCGAGAACCTGCGCCGCTACGACGGCCGCGTGGAGCCCGGTGAAGTGCTCTTCTTCCCGCCGCACCTGGCGCGCGGCGGGGCCCTGGCGCCGCACTGGCCCCGGGCGACGGCGGTGCTCACCGGCTGGGCCATGGACCCGGGCGGCGCGCGGCGCTACGGCGCGGACGTGGCGTTCCCGCTGTCGGACCACGCGGACTTCCCGTCGCTCATGCGCTACGTGAAGGACACCGGCGCGCGGGACGTCATCACCTGCCACGGCTTCGCCGAGGAGCTGGCCCAGGCGCTGCGGGACGCGGGCACGGACGCCCGCCCGCTGGGCAAGCCACAGCAGATGACGCTGTTTTGATTTTGGCGCGTCCGCGTGTTGGAACGGGCGCCCGATATGCCCACTCCTGCCCCCTCGCTGACCGGACACCTGGCCAACGTGCTGCTGTGCACGGACGCTGAACCCAAGCGCTTCGTCACCCGGGAGGTCCCGGAGGTGACGGTGGACTTCGCGGGCATCGTGGGGGACCGGCACGCGGGCCTCACGCGCAAGGCGGACGTGCGCGCGCCGTGGTTCCCCAAGGGGACGCTCATCCGCAACACCCGGCAGCTCTCCATCGTGTCGCGCGAGGAGCTGGTGGAGGTGGCGCGCACGCTGGGCGTGCCGCACGTGCTGGCGTCCTGGCTGGGCGCGAACCTGGAGCTCGTGGGCGTGCCCAGGCTCACGCACCTGCCGCCGGGGACGCGGCTGTTCTTCCCGGAGGAGGCCACGCTGGTGATGGAAGGGGAGAACCAGCCCTGCGTGGGGCCCGGCCGCGTGATTGAGGCGCACCACCCGGACATGAAGGGGCTGGCGGGCCGCTTCGTGAAGGCCGCGTGGCAGAAGCGCGGACTGGTGGGCTGGGTGGAGCGCCCGGGCCTCATCCGCGCGGGGGACGAGGTGCGCGTGATGCTGCCGCCGCCGGTGACGTACTCGCTGCCCTCCGCGCCATCCAAATCCGAGGCGGTGGGCTGAGCGTCCTTCAGCCTTCAGTGCAGGGACAGGAAGAGGCGCAGCTGCCAGGTGTCCTTCGTCACGGCGGGGAAGGACTCGAAGCGGCTGTGGCGCCGGAAGAAGTTCAGCTGCGAGCCCATCCCCAGTTGCTTGTACACGGGGAGGTCCACCTGGAGCTGGGCCTGGTGCACCCGGTGCGCGCCGCCCGAGCCGTCCACCACGAACACGTGCTCGGCGTCCGCATCCAGCGTGAGGACCTCCCAGTCCTCGCGCAGGTAGGCCATGTGGAACTGGAAGCCCACGCCGGGGCCGTAGTCGTAGTCTCGGCCCTCGCTCTCGTCGCTGCCGTTGTGCTCGGAGGAGACGCCGGTGATGAGGCTGCCGTCCGCGAGCAGCGCCGTCCTCAGCCGGGCGCGGTTGGCGAACTTGTGCTCGTGCAGGAAGCCCGCGTTCAGGAACTGGCCGCCCACTTCATACGCGAGCGTGTCCGTGTAGCTGAGCTGCTGGAACAGGCCCAGGCGCACCTCGTCGTGCTCGGTGTTCCAGAGCGTGGCCTTCGCGAGCAGGCCCTGCAGCCGCGCGTTGGTGACGAGGCTGGTCTCCCGTGAGGTGAACTGGACGCGCGCGTTGAAGGCGTCGAAGGGGCGGTGGTGCGGGCCCCGGTACATGTCGCCGTAGCGCAGGGTGCCCTGGATGAAGAATTGATCCTCCCCCCAGGCCAGGGACTTGCCGTCACCCAGCTTGAGGTAGCCCAGGCTGGCCCAGCCCGCGATGTCGTCCGGCCACCACTCCGTGGGCGAGGCGCCGTGGTAGTTCACGTCGCCGCGCAGCACGCGGTTGAGGCCGCGCACGGGGCTCAAGACGCCGGCGGTCAGCTCGCGCACGAAGCGCTGGCGGCCCCGGGCCTCCGTGTCCAGCACCAGCGAGGACAGCCGGTAGAGCGCCTCGCCCATGGCCACGCCGCCCACGGTGGTGTTGATGAGATCATTGGCGGACGGCGGCTCGTTCTCCGCGAACAGCTCCCACTGCAGGCTGCCCAGGAACGTGAGCGCCACCGCGGACTCGTACTCCAAGCCGTTGTCGCGCGAGGCCGTGTAATAGAGGCCGCCGTGGTACGGGTGCGCGAACTGGTTGGTGGAGAAGCCGTCCTGGTCCCAGACGAAGCCCGTGCGGAGGTTCTGCTTCCAGACGGCGGGAGAGATGTACGCCCAGTCCTTCTTCGCGATGTAGCGGTCCCACGTCCAGACGAACAGGTTGATGGCCGTGACTTCACCCAGCGCGAGCCACGGGTGGGGCCCGGGGTCACTCCGGATTTCGTCCTCGATCAGGGGCGCATCCTCCACCAGGGAGAGGGGCGCCTCGGCCGCGGGAGTGCAGGGGGCCCACTGCGTCTCCTGCCCGGGTGAAAGCTGGGCCGCGCAGAGGGCCATGACGTTGGCCGGAACGGAGCGCACCAGGTCCTGGGGCGAATCGTCCGCGAACGCAGCGCCCGCGAGCAGGGCACACGCCAGCGCCATGC
>NZ_RAWL01000327.1:0-9966 GCF_003668885.1 Corallococcus sp. AB049A
GGGGTGGGCTTCGCGCAGGAGCAGGTCTTCACGGATCCGGAGCAACAGAAGCGATACCTGCGTGTCTGGGAGGCGAACATGCTCGCGCTTCGTGACTACCCCATGCCCCGCTTCGAGGGCGGCACCCTCCAGTTCTTCCGCGCGGCGACGCTCATCGAGCACCTGCCGAAGCACGTGGAGCTGGAGTGGCTGGATTCGGGCGCGGTGCTCCGGGTGGAGACCGTGCCGGGCAATCACCTGTCGATGCTCCTGGGCGAGAATGCCGTGGGGCTGGGGGCGAAGCTCGCGGCCTTCCTTCCCTGAGTGAGGTCCGCATGTTCATCCAGACCTCCTGAGCGACAGGCTCAGCGTCCCCGCCGCTGGGCCATTCGCCGCAGGTTGTCCCGCCGCTGCGCGCCCGCGTCCTGCGCGGGTGCGGGCGTGGCGACCGGTGGCGTGTCCTTCGGCGGTGAAAGGTGTCCGGCGAGCGCTCGCACCGTGGGGTACTGGAAGAGCGTCACCAGCGGGACCTTGCGGCCCACCAGCGCCTCCAGCTTCGCGTGCACGGACTGGAGCAGCAGCGAGTTGCCACCCAGGTCGAAGAAGTTGTCGCTCGCGCCCACGCGCTCCAGCCCCAGCACGCTGGCCCAGAGCGCGGCCAGCGTCTGCTCCAGGCCCGCTTCGGGGACGCGGTAGTCCTCGCTCAGCTCGGGGCGATGCACGTCCGGTGCGGGCAGGGCCTTGCGGTCCAGCTTGCCGTTCGCGGTGAGAGGCAGCCGCTCCAGCACCACGAACCCGGACGGCACCGCGTGCTCCGCGAGCGACCTGCGCAGCGACGACCGCAGCGCGTCCACCGTGAACGCGGCCCCTTCGCGGAGCACCACGTACGCGACCAGCCGCCGCTGGCCCGGCACGTCCTCGCGCACCTGCGCCACGGCTTCCTTCACCGGAGCCTGCGCGAGCAGCGCGGCTTCCACCTCGCCCAGTTCGATGCGGAAGCCTCGCAGCTTCACCTGCGAATCCGCGCGGCCCCGGAACTCCAGCGTTCCGTCCGCCAGCCACCGCACCACGTCACCCGTGCGGTACAGGCGCGCGCCGGGCTCGCGGGAGAACGGATCCGGTCCGAAGCGCTCCGCCGTGAGCGCGGGCTGTCCCAGATAGCCGCGCGCCACCTGGGCGCCTCCCAGGAACAGCTCGCCCCACAGGCCCACCGGCACGGGCTGTCCCGTGCCATCCAGCACGTATACGCGCACGTTCGGCTCCGGGCTTCCGATGGGCGGCAGCTGGCCCTCGGAGGCTTCGGGCTTCACGACGCCGGAGGTCGCGATGACGGTGTTCTCCGTGGGGCCGTAGCAGTTGAGCCACTGTCCCGGGACACCAGGCCCCGGGCGGCGGTGCAGCACGTCACCGGCCACGTGCACCCGGCGCAGCGCCATGCCGGTAGGCCACGGCTGCTCCAGCGCCGCCTCCGCCATGGGCGTGGGCAGCGTGGTGAGCGTGATGCCCTCCGCCGCGAGCCACCGCACCAGCCGCGCGGGCTCCGCACGCACCTCATCCGAGGGCAGATGCAGGCTGGCGCCATGCGACAGCGCGGGCCAGGTCTCGAAGACGGTCGCGTCGAACGCGAGCCCCGTCAGCAGCGTGGCCTTGTCTCCCGCGCCCATCTCCGCCGCCGTGCCGAGCCCCACGACGAGGTTCGCCAACGTGCCGTGCGTCACCGAGACGCCCTTGGGCTTGCCTGTGCTGCCCGACGTGTAGATGACGTAGGCCATCGCCTCCGCGTGCAGCGTTACTTCGGGCGCGGTGGCGGGTTGCGACTCCAGCGTGGGCTCCGCGTCCAGGCAGAGCACGCGCACGCCGCAATCGTCGAACCGCGAGGCGAAGGCCTGACGGGTGACGACGATGCGCGCGCCGCTGTCCGTCAGCACATGCCGCCACCAGGCCTCCGGCCACGTCAGGTCCATGGGCAGGTAGGCCCCGCCCGCCTTGAGGATGCCCAGCGCGCCCCACACGTAGCCGGGCGTGCGGTCCATTCCCAGGGCGACCACGGTCTCCGGTCCCACGCCTTGAGCGCGCAGCAGGTGTGCCAGCCGGTTCGATTGGGCCTCCAGTTCCCCGAACGTCAGCCGTTGCCCGTCGCTCGCCAACGCGAGCGCATCCGGCCTCCGCCGCGCCTGCTCCGTGATGCGCGCGGGCACACGAAGGTCCGCCGGTACGTCGAGCGCTGTGTCGTTCCATGTGACGAGCAGTTGCTGCCGCTCCGCCTCCGTCAGCAGCGGCAGCGACGCGAGCGGGCGCTCCGGGTTTCGCGTCACCTGCTCCAGCAGGCGGATGTAGTGCCCGGCCATGCGCTCCACCGTCGCCGCGTCGAAGAGGGCGGTGTTGTATTCCCAGTGCGTCACCATGCCGGTGGCGGACTCGCGCATGAAGAGGGTGAGGTCGTGCTTCGCGAGCCCGGGATCGAAGGACACCGGCGCTGTCTCCAGCCCTCGCAGGGGGATGCCGGGGAAGTCCTTGAAGAGGGCGAACACGGTCTGGAACACCGGCGTGCGGCTCAGGTCTCGCGGTGTCTGGAGCGCGTCCACCAGTTGTTCGAAGGGCACCTCCTGGTGCGCGTACGCGCCCAGGCACGTCTCGCGCACCCGGGTCAGGAGGCTCTGGAAGGACTCCGCGCCGGAGACCTTCACGCGCAGGGGCAGGGCGTTGACGAAGAAGCCGATGAGCCCTTCCACCTCGCGCTGGTTGCGCCCGGAGATGGGCGAGCCGACGACGAGGTCGTCCTGGCCGCTGTAGCGCGACAGCAACGCCTGGAAGCCCGCGAGCAGCGCCATGAAGGCCGTGACGCCCTGCTGGTGACACAGCTCCTTCACGGCGGCGTCCACCGAGGCGGGGAGCCGCACGAAGTGGGCCGCGCCGGCCTGGGCCTGCACGGGTGGCCGGGGCCGGTCGGTGGGCAGCTCCAGCGCGTGGGGCGCACCCTCCAGGTGCCGCTTCCACCAGGTGAGCTGCGTCTCGAGCGCTTCGCCCTGCAACGTCGCGCGCTGCCAGCGGGCGTAATCCGTGTACCGGATGGGCAGCGGGGGCAGACGCGGTGTCTGTTCGCGCGTGAAGGCGTCGTAGAGGATGCCCAGCTCGCGTCCCATCACCTCCGTGGACCAGCCGTCCGTGATGATGTGATGCATGAGCAGGAAGAGCGCGTGGTCCTCCGCGTCCAGCCGCAGCAGCGTCGCGGTCAGCAGCGGGCCCGTGCGCAGATCGAAGACGTGGCGCATCCGCTCTTCCGCGCGCTGGCGCAGGACGGTGTCGCGCTCGTGGGGCGGCACGTCCTCCAGCCGCTCGAAGGCGAGCGCGAAGGGGACCGAGGACAGGACGCGCTGCACGGGCTGGCCGTGCTCTTCCGCGAACACCGTGCGCAGGGACTCGTGACGCTCGATGAGCGCCGCGAGCGACCGCTCCAGGGCGGCCACGTCGAGCGGCCCCTTGCACCGGATGAACAGCGGGACGTTGAAGGCGAACCCGCCCGGCGCGAGCGCGTCGATGAACCACAGCCGCTGCTGAGGGAAGGACTGCGGCGCGAAGTCTCCGGCCTCCGTGCGCACCAGGGGCGGAGCCTGGAGGGGATGGGCTTCCTGGCGCAAGGCTTCGATGCGTGTGGCCAGCTCCGCGAGCGTCGGGGCTTCGAAGAGCACCCGCACCGGCAGCTCCATCTGGAGGGATTCCCGCAGCCGCGAGGCCACCTGCGTCGCGAGCAGCGAGTGCCCGCCCAGTTCGAAGAAGTGGTCCTGGAGGCCCACGCGAGGCACCACGAGCAGCGAGGCCCAGATGTCGGCGATCACCTTCTCCACCGCCGTCATGGGGGCCAGGAACCCGGTGTCGTCCGTTGCTTCCTCCGTGGGCGCGGGCAGACCGTGGCGGTTGACCTTGCCGCTCGGCCCCAGGGGCAGTGCGTCCATTCGCACCAGGGCGGAGGGCACCATGTGCTCCGGGAGCTTTCGCGCCAGTGCCTGTCGCAGCGCCTCCGGTGAGAAGGCTGCTTCCGGTTGGACCACGTAGGCCACCAGCTGCTTGTGGCCCGGCGTGTCCTCGCGGACCACCACGACGACGTCACGCACGTCGGGCAGGGCTCTCAGGGCGGACTCCACTTCGCCCAGTTCGACTCGGAAGCCGCGCAGCTTCACCTGTCCGTCCAGGCGGCCCAGGAACTCCAGTTGTCCGTCAGCGAGCCAGCGGGCCTTGTCTCCCGTTCGGTAGAGCCGGGCGCCCGGCTTGGGGCCGAAGGGGGAGGGGACGAAGCGCTCCGCGGTGAGGTCCGGCCGGCCGTGGTAGCCGTGTGCGAGCCCATCACCGCCGACGTACAGCTCGCCCGGAACGCCAACGGGGCAGGGCTGGTGCTTCGGATCCAGCACGTAGACCTGGACCGACGGCAGCGGCGTTCCCACGGGAGGCAGCGCGGGCCAGGTGCTGGGTGCGCCGGATGCGCGCCACGCGGAGACCGCATGGGTTTCCGAAGGGCCGTACTGGTTTTCGAGGACGCAGCCGGGCAGCCGCTCAAAGAGGGACACGAGGGCCGGTGTCACCTGGAGTTGTTCGCCCGCGGTGATGACCTCGTTGAGAGGCGGCAGTTCCGTCGCGGTGCGCGCGGCTTCGCTCAGGGACTGGAGCGCGACGAAGGGCAGGAAGAGGCGCTCCACGCGGTGCTGGATGAGGAAGCGAAGTAGGGCTGGCGGGTTGCGGCGCAGCTCGGCGGCACTGAGCAGCAGCCGGCCACCGATACACCAGGTGCCGAAGATCTCCTGGAAGGAGACATCGAAGTTGAGGGACGCGAACTGGAGCGTCGTGGCCTGCGCGCGTACGGCTCGGCGGGTCTGCCAGGCGAGCATGTTGCCGATGCCCCGGTGGGACATGGCGATGCCTTTGGGCCGGCCCGTGCTGCCGGAGGTGAAGACGACGTAGCAGACGGCTTCGGGCGACAGCTTCACGTTGGGCGACGTGGTGGGACGCGATGCCCGCGAGGCTGCCTCCATCGTCACGATGCGCGTGGAGGTGTCTGTCGGGAGGGCGTGCACGAAGCCCTCGTGCGCGAGGACCACGGGCGCGCGTGTGTCCTCCACCATCAGGGCCAGACGTTCGGCCGGATAGTTCGGGTCGAGCGGGACGTAGGCGGCCCCGGCCTTGAGCGTGGCGAGGACAGCGACGGGCATGTCCAGGCTGGAGCGCTCCAGGCACAGCCCGACGGAGCTTCCCGGCGTGGCACCCAGGGCGATGAGGTGGTGCGCGAGCTGGTTGGCGCGTGCATCCAGCTGCGCGTACGTCAGTGACTCCGCTTCGTTCGTGACTGCGACCGCTTCCGGTGTCCTCGCGACCTGGGCCTCCACCCATTGATGGATGAGCCCCGGAGCGGGGAGCCGTTCCTCACGGTGGTTCCATGCGACCAGCAGTTGCTCCCGCTCCTCTCGCGACAGGAGCGACAGGTCCGCCAGCGGCAGCTCGGGGCTCGCTGTGACGCCTTCGAGCAGCCGCACGTAATGCCCGGCCATCCGGGCCACGGTCGCCTCCTCGAAGAGGGCGGTGTTGTATTCCCAGTAGGCGACGAGCCCGTGCGGCGTCTGCCGCATGAACAGCATGAGGTCGAAGCGGGAGACGCCCGACTGGAACGGGAAGTCCTCCACCGCGAGCCCGGGCAGGGACAGCGGCGTCGCGGCCCGCTGCAGGACGAACATCGTCTGCACCAGGGGCGTGCGGCTCAGGTCACGCGGCGGCTTGAGCGCGTCCACGAGTTGTTCGAACGGCAGGTCCTGATGCGCGAACGCCCCCAGGCAGCTCTCGCGCACGCCGCGCAGCAGCTGCCGGAAGGAACGCGAACCGGAGACGTCCGCGCGCAAGGCGAGCGTGTTGACGAAGAAGCCGATGAGCCCTTCCACCTCGCGCCGGTTGCGGCCGGAGATGGGCGAACCCACGACGACGTCCTCCTGTCCGCTGTAGCGCGCGAGCAGGGCCTGGAACCCCGCCAGCAATGTCATGAACAACGTGGCGCCTTCGCGCTGTCCCAGCAGTTGGAGCGCACCGTGGAGGGACTGGGGCAGCAGCACCTCGAAGTTCGCGCCCTGGAAGGTCTGCACGGGCGGACGAGGCTTGTCGGTGGGCAGGTCCAGCACGGGCGGTGCTCCCGCCAGCGCCTCCCGCCACCACGCGAGCTGGTCCTCCAACTCCTCTCCCTGGAAGGACTCACGCTGCCATCGCGCATGGTCCACGTACTGGAGGGACAGGGGCGGCAGCGTGCTCTGTCCCCGCGTGGGGTAGAGCGCGTTCAGCTCGCGCTGGAGCACGTCGACGGACCACCCGTCGAAGACGATGTGGTGGATGACGAGCATCAACACATGGTCGTCATTGGCGACGCGCAGGAGCAGGCCCCGCATCAGGGGACCGCGCCGCAGGTCGAACGGACGACGCGCCTCCGTGGCCAGTTGCTCCGGGAGCTTCGCGGCCTCCACGTCCGTCCTCGCCAGCGTGAAGTCCCAGGCGGGCCCGATGCGCTGCACCGGCTGTCCGTCCACCTCGTCGAACGTGGTGCGCAGGACGTCGTGGCGACGGATGATCTCCGCGAGGCTCTGCTCCAGTGCGTCCGCGTCCAGCGCGCCCCGCAGCCGGGTGACCAGGGGCACGTTGTACGAGTACCCCAGCGTGTCCAGCTGCGAGATGAACCACAGCCGCTGCTGCGCGAACGACTGCGGCAGCCATCCGTCCCTTGGCCCGGGCACCAGTGGAAGCGACTGGATCCGGTTGCTCCCCAGCCGCAGTGCATCGATGCGCGCGGCGAGGCTGGTGACCGTGGGCGCCTCGAACAGGGTCCGCACGGACAGGTCCACCTGGAAGGTCTCCCGCAGCCGGGACGCGACCTGCGTCGCGAGCAGCGAGTGCCCACCCAGCTCGAAGAACGAGTCCTGCGTGCCCACGCGCGTGCGGCCCAGGAGCGCGGCCCAGACCTCGGCGACCGCTGTCTCCGTCGGAGTCACCGGCGCCACGTAGGCGTCGTCCGTGAGCGCGTCTCCGACCGGTGTGGCCAAGGCCTTGCGGTCCACCTTGCCCACGGGCGTCAGCGGCAGCCGGTCCAGCTTCACGAAGGCGGACGGCACCCACGGGGCTGGCAGCTGGGCGGAAAGTCTTGGACGCAGGGCGTTCACGTCCACGTTCGCGCCGGTCACGTAGGCCACCAGCCGCTTGTCACCGGGGACGTACTCGCGCACCTCCGCCACGGCGTCCTCCACGCCGGGCAGGTCGCGCAGGGCGGTTTCAATCTCTCCCAGCTCGATGCGGAAGCCGCGCAGCTTCACCTGCGTGTCCGCGCGGCCCATGAAGGCCAGCTCGCCGGAGGGCAGCCAGCGAGCACGGTCGCCCGTGCGATAGAGCCGGGCACCGGGGACCTCACTGAACGGATGCGGCACGAAGCGGTCCGCGGTGAGGTCCGGCTTGCCGAGATAGCCCCACGCGAGCCCGTCACCTCCGACGTAAAGGTCGCCCACCACGCCGGGCGGCACCGGCTCCAGGCGCGCGTCCAGCACCAGGGCCTGCGAGTTCTCCAGCGGGCGGCCGATGGGCACGGGCCTCCGCGCGTCCAGGTCCCGCTTCACCTGATACGTGGCGGAGAAGGTGGTGTTCTCCGTGGGGCCGTAGCCGTTGACGACCGCGCGTCCCGCGTCCAGCAGCTTGCGCGCGGCCAGCGGGGACAGCACGTCGCCGCCCGTGAGGACCTGTCCCACGCGCGCGAGCGCCGCGGGCCGGTTCAGCGCCATCTGTTCGAAGAACGTCGTGGTGAGGAACAGCACGCTGACGTGCTCGCGGTCCAGGATGGCCGCCAGTTCCTCCAGCGACGGTGTCACCGGCGGATAGAGGAACAGCTTCGCGCCGTTGAGCAGTGCGCCCCAGAGCTCCAGCGTCGCGGCGTCGAACGACGTGGTGGCCAGCTGGAGGACGACGTCCTCCGCGCTGAACCGGACATAGGAGACGCCCTTCACCAGGCGCGTCACGCCCCGGTGGGGAACGCCCACGCCCTTGGGCCGCCCGGTGCTGCCGGACGTGTACATGACGTACGCGAGCGCATCGGCGGGGATGTGCACCTCCGGCGCGGCCACCGGCAGCGCAGCGAAGGCCCGCCACGACGGGTCGAGCACCAAGACCCGCGCGACCAGGCCGTTCAACGCGGACTCACGCCCCGGCTCCACCAGGAGCACGGAGATGCGGGCGTCGCGCGCCATGAGCTCCAGGCGCTCCGGCGGGTAACTTGGATCCAACGGGACGTACGCGCCGCCTGCCTTGAGGATGGCGAGCGTGGCCACGACCATCTCCAGCGACCGGCTCGCGCACAGGCCCACGGGCGTTCCCAGCCGCACGCCCAGCCCACGCAGGTGGTGCGCGAGCTGGTTCGCCCGAGCCTCCAGCTCCGCGTACGTGAGCCGCTGACCACCGGACTCCACGGCCACGGCGTCAGGAGTCCGCGCGGCCTGCTGCGCGAAGAGCGCCGGCAGGGACGCGTCGCGCGGGTAGGGGACCGTGACTCCCGTGCCGTGGTGGAGCAGGCGCTGGCGCTCCGTCGCGGTGAGCAGCGGCAGCGTGGCCACGGGACGCTCCGGCTCCGCGACAGCGGCCTCCAGCAGGCGCGAGTAGTGCTCCGCGAAGCGCGCCACCGTCGCCGCGTCGAAGAGGTCGGTGCTGTACTCCCAGAGGCCCACGAGCCCTTCCGGCGTCTCACGCAGGAAGACGGTGAGGTCCATGCGCGACACGCCCGGCTCGAAGTCCAGCTCGGAAGTCTTCAGGCCCTCCAGTTCCAGCGCGGGCACGGCCGAGTGCTGGAGCGTGAAGAACACCTGGAACAGCGGCGGGCGGCTCAGGTCACGCTCCGGCTGGAGCGCGTCCACCAGCTGCTCGAAGGGCACCTCCTGGTGCGCGTACGCGTCCAGGCACGTCTTGCGCACGCGGCGCAGCAGCTCCCCGAAGCCGAGCGAGCCTTCACCGCGCACGCGCAGGGGCAGCGTGTTAATGAAGAAGCCGATGAGCGGTTCCACCTCCTGCCGCGTACGGCCGGAGATGGGCGAGCCGATGACGATGTCATCCTGGCCGCTCAGCCGAGAGAGCAGCAGCTGCATCCCACCCAGGAGCGCCATGAACAACGTGACGCCCTGCTTGCGGCACAGCGCCTCCAGCGCCTTGCCCAGCTCGGGAGGAAGCGCATGGCGGTACACCGCGCCCCGCGTGGACTGCGCGGCGGGACGGGGCCGGTCCGTGGGCAGGTCCAGCGCGGCGGGCGCTCCTGACAGTTCTCCGCGCCACCACTCCACCTGCTGCTGGAGGTGTTCCCCCTGGAGCCACTGCCGCTGCCACACCGCATGGTCCGCGTACTGCACCGGCAGCGCGGGCAGCGTGGGCTCCGTTCCGGCGCGAAAGGCCGCGTAGAGCGCTTGCAGCTCCCGCTCCATCACCGTGAGCGACCAACCGTCGCAGCAGATGTGGTGCAGCATCAGGAGCAGCACGTGCTCTGTTTCGCTCAGCCGCAGGAGCCGCACGCGCACCAGCGGCCCCGCGCCCAGGTCGAAGGGCACTCGCGCCTCCGCCTCAGCCAGGTGCCGCAGGGCTTGCTCGCGCTCGGACGGGGGCAGCGCCTCCAGCGATTCCACATGCAGCGGCAGGGACAGCGACGGCGCGATGCGCTGCACCGGCTGCCCGTCCACGACGGCGAAGGTGGTGCGCAGCGCTTCGTGCCGCTCCACCAGCACGGCCAGCGCCCGCTCCAGCGCGGGGACGTCCAGCGCTCCGGTGAGCCGCGCGAAGTACGGGACGTTGTAGGAGATGCCCCCGGGCGTGAGCTGCTCGATGAACCACATGCGCTGCTGCCCGAAGGAGAGCGGCAAGAGGCCGTCGCGAGGGACGGGCACCACCGGCGGTGCTCGACGACGGGACCTCGCCGGGGACTTCGGCGCGGGGGCGGAAGGGGAG
>NZ_RAWL01000328.1:0-9921 GCF_003668885.1 Corallococcus sp. AB049A
CCGGTGGCCCACCCTGGCGGTGCTGGGCGCCACGCTCGCCGCCCTCTTCCTCGTGGTGGTCGTCACGCCCACTTCGGTGGGACCCACCGCCCCCACCGCTCCGGCCGAACCCGAGTGGAGCGTGCGGGGGGCCGTGCATGACCCGGCCCCGCCCACCACGCCGCTGGCGCAGCCCGTCCTGCGCGTCTTCTGCGCGGCGCCCGGCCAGTCCCTGCGCGAGATGCGCACCGGCAAGGAGTGCACCCCGGGCGCCACGCTGGCCTTCGCGGCGGGTGCCCGTCCGCCCTACACCCACGTCGCGGTGCGCGTGCGCGCCGGCGGCCATGAAGAGGTCAACGGCCCCTTCCCGCTCAGCGGCAAGGCCGGCGAGGAGCGCCCCCTGGAGCTGACGGTCGCGCTGCCCGAGGGCTCCGATATGGCGGAAGTCACGGCCACGTTCTCCGAGCACCCGGATGCCACCCTGACGGCCCTGCGCGGAGGGACGACAGAGGGGGTGGTGGTGCTCAGGCAGGAGGTCCGGGTAAAGGATTCTCCATGAAGAGGCTGGAAGTCCTCCTGGGGGCGGCGCTGCTGATGGCGGCGCCGGAGGCATTGGCGGACAACACCGTGCGGCGCGCGCTCGTCATTGCCCACAACGGCAGTGACGATCCGGCGTTGGCGCCGCTGCGCTACGCGGACGACGACGGCGTGCTGTGGGCGGAGACGCTCAAGCGGCTGGGCGTGGAGACCACGCTGCTGGTGGATCCGGACGAGCCCACGCGCAAGAGCGGCAGCCTGGTGCTGAAGTCCGCGCGGGCACCCACGCGCGCGGCGGTGGAGCAGGCCGTGAAGCGGCTGCAGGCGGCGACGCTCGGGGACCACGCGGCGGGACGCCAGACGGACGTGCTCATCGTCTACGTGGGCCACGGCAACACGGACGACGCGGGCCGCGCCTACTTCACGCTCGCCGACGCGCGCCTGGACAGGAGCAGCCTCTATTCGGAGGTCGTGGATCCGCTGGGCGCGGACTACGTGCACGTCATCGCGGACGCGTGCCGCGCCTCCGGCGTGGTGGGCAGCCGCGGCGGCACGCCGGACGCGGCGGTGCTGGCGGAATTGCGCGGGGTGCTGGCGCGCGAGCAGCTGGCGTCGCGCCCGCACGTGGGCGCCCTCTTCGCGGAGAGCGAGGACGGCGAGACGCACGAGTGGTCCCGCATCCGCGCGGGCGTCTTCAGCCACGTGGCCCGCTCCGGCCTGCTGGGCGGCGCGGACATCAACGGCGACGGGCAGGTGGAGTACAGCGAGCTGGCCGCGTTCGTGGCCGCGTCGCTGCACGGCGTGAAGGGCATGCCCGCGCGGCTGTCCGTCAACGCCTTCGCGCCCACGGCCGAGCCCCGCCGCCCGCTGGTGGGCCCCGCGCCCGAAGGGCCTCGCGTCACCTTCCCCGCCGGCTTCGAGTACTCGCGCCTCTCCGTGGAGGACGCGGACGGACAGCGGCTGGTGGACGTGCGGCGCGAGCAGGACCAGTGGACGCAGATTTTGCTGCCGCTGCGCGACGTGTACTGGGTGCGCACGCCGGACGCGGAGGCGCGCGTCACGCTGGCGCAGCTGTCCTCGGGCACGCCCCAGTTGCACCCGCGCGAGCTTCAGGAGCGCGGTCCCGCGGAGGAGGCGCTGCGCCGGGGCCTGTTCGCCGTGCCGCTGGACCGGTCGTTCTACGACGACTACGTCGCCGCCGTGGGGCTGGTGCCGGTGGACTTCAGCAATCCCTTCCAGCCGCCCGTCATCGGCGGGGCGCGCTCCCCGCTGGCCGTGGCGGCGCCGTCCGACTGGACGTCCCGGCTGGAGCTGGGCCTGGGCGCGGGGCGCTCGCCGCTGGGGCTGGCGAAGTTCGCCACCGGGCCCAGCCTGTCGTGGCGCACGCCGTCCTCGGTGGACCTGCTCTATTACGGCGTGCGCGGGGCGTACGGCGTGACGCCGCTCGCGACCCCGGACGGCATCCGGCTGCACCGCTTCACGGTGGAGGGGCTGGTGGGGCTGGAGCGCCCCGCGACCACGCCGCTGTTCACGGAGGTGGGGCTGGGCTGGGGCCTGCTGGGCCTCACCGCGCCGGGCTTCCGCCAGGCGGACCCCGCGCTGCTCACCGGCCACGTGGCCGCGGGCGTGATGGGGCGGCTGGCGGGCATGCCCCTGCGCCTGTCCGCCCAGGTGGGCGCGGACCGCGTCACCGCCAACGGCCAGACCGGCATGGACCTGCAGTACGGCCTGGAAATCTCCCTGAGGCGCTAGCCCCGTGCCCCGCTCCCTCCTCGTTCACACCGCGCTGTCGAGCGCCGCCGTGGCCTCGGTCCTGCTGACCGGCTGCGACCCCATCTGCACGAACGGGGTCTCCAAGCCCGGCCAGGGACAGGTGACCCGGAGCGCCTCCGGCACCTGCGTGCAGCTGGTGGTGAGCCGCCCCGACGCGGGCACGGAGGATGGTGGGGTGTGTGGCGCCGGGCGAGGCTGGAGGACGCACGTCCTGGACGAGGGCATCAACTCCCTCACCTCCACGTTCCTCTTCGACGCGCAGGGCGTGGGCCACTTCGCCTATGCGAAGGGCCTGGACCTCTACGTGGGCACCACGCGGCCGGGCGACACCCCGTCGCGGCTGGGAGAGGCGTGGGCCGCCATCGACGTGCACATGGCGGTGGCCCCGGACGGCACGCACCACGTGCTGTACCAGCAGAGCGAATACGCCGGCTACGCGACGGACGCCCGAGGCACCTGGGACTTCAACAACATGGGACGCGGCTGGGCGAGGGCCATCGCGCTCGATGCCCAGGGCCAGGTCCACCTGCTCATCGCCCGGCCCGCGCCGCAGGTGGGCTACCTGCATGCATTCAAGGCCTCCAACGGCGCCTGGCTCATGCCGCCGCTGGAGGAACTGGGAGCGGCAGGCGACCGCGAGCGGATGGTCGTGGACGCCAACGGCCACCTGCACATCGCGTTCGCGCGCGGGCGCTCCTCGAGCCAGGTCCTGTACGCGAGCAATGCGTCGGGGACGTGGGTCGTCGAGCCGCTGGACTGGGAGATTCCCATCAGCTCGCCGCGCCTGCGCATCGCCCTGGAGGTGGATTCAACGGGGCGGCCCTCCCTGCTGGGCTCCGATGACCGGGGCGCATGGCTGTGGGTGAGGGAGGACAGCGGCTGGAAGTCATACGGCATGGGCGCCTTCCGGAGCCGGGGGCCCGCGCTGTCGCGAGACCCCTCCTCCCCGGACATCCGCCACGCCCTGCTGGACGACGCGGAAGCGGACGCGAACGCGAACGGGGGCACCAGCCAGCTGAGCGTGAAGACGCTGGACGGCACGGACGTCGCCGGCTCGACGCCGCCCCTCGTCCTGGAGACGCTGGACGGTGGGAATGCGTTTCCCGGCCTGTCCTCCATCCACGTGGACGAACAGGACGTGCTCCAGCTGGCCTTCTCCTACGTGCACTACGACTACCCACCGGACGGCGGCCTGCCGCTGACGACGACGCGCGGCCTGCGCTACGCGCGCTATTGCCCGTGAGAGCCGGCGGTTGCGGGGCACGGAAGCGGACGCCTACAGTCGCCGCGCCTTGAGCGAGTCCGCCCCCTCCCTGAGTCCTCCGCCCGCCGTCTCCACGTCCCACCGGGCCCTCGTCGTGGCGCGAGCGCTGGCGGTGCTCGGCGGGCTGGCCTGGTTCCTGTGGCTGGGCGGCGGGCCGGTGCTGCCGCCCACGCGCATCGACTGGATGATGCGCGAGGACTGGGCCGCGCACATCTTCGGCTGGCTCTTCTTCCGCAACGCGGACTGGACGCTGCCGCTGGGCTCGGCGCCCAACCACTTCTATCCGTACGGCTCGTCGGTGGCGCTCACGGACGGCAACCCGTGGCTGGCGGTGCTCTTCAAGCCCCTCTCGCCGCTCTTGCCCGTGGACTTCCAGTACACCGGGCCGTGGCTGGCCCTGTGCTACGCGCTGATGGGCTACTTCGGCGCGCGGCTGGTGGAACTGGTGTCCCCGCGTCCGGTGCCCATGGTGCTGGGCGGCACGCTGCTGGCGCTGTCGCCGGTGATGGCGGCGCGCTTCAGCCACCCCACGCTGTGCGCGCACTGGCTGCTCCTGGCCCTGCTGTGGCTCAACCTGCGCGACATCCCGGACGCGCGCGCGGCGGCGCGGAGCCTGGGGCTCGCGGCCCTCTTCAACGCCATCGCGTCCGGCACCCATCCGTACTGGGTGGCCATGCTGATGCCGCTGACGCTGACGCTCGGGGTGCGGCTCGTCTGGAGCCGGAAACTCGGCCCCGCGCGCGTCGCGGCGCTGTGCGCGGGCATCGCCGTGCTGGACGTGGGGCTGTTCGCCCTCTTCGGCTACTTCGGCGGCAGCGGGCTGGGCGCGGAGGGCTTTGGAGACTTCTCCGCGGACCTGGCCACGCTGGTGAACCCCATGGGTTGGGGGCGCCTGTTGCCGGACCTGCCCGCCGCGCCCCGGCAGGGCGAGGGCTTCGGCTACCTGGGCGCGGGGGCGCTGCTGCTCGGCGTGGCCGCCTGCGTGAGCCTGCTCGTGCACCGGCGCGAGGCGCGCACGCTGGACTGGCGCCGGGTGCTGCCCGCGGCCGTGGTGGTGCTGCTGATGGCCGTCTACGCGCTGTCGTCGCGCGTGACGTGGCTGGGCCAGCCGGTGGCGGACCTGGGCGGGCTGTACGCGCCGCTGACGAAGGCGACGAACGCGTTCCGCGCGTCCGGCCGCTTCGTCTGGCCGTTGAACTACCTGCTCGTCGTGGGCGCGGTGCTGCTGGTGGTGCGCCTGTGGCGCGGCGTGCCCGCGGTGGCCGTGGCCGCGTTGGCGGCGGCGCTGGCGGTGCAGGCGTACGACGTGCGCGAGGAGAAGAGCGCCCTCCTCAAGCCCGTGCACTTCCAGCGCCTGACGTCCGCGGACTGGGACGCGCTGAAGGGCCCCTATCAGCACCTGGCCCTCTTCCCGCCGCAGGTGCAGTGGGTGTGCCGCTATGACGAACCGCTGGTGAACGCGCTGGCGTTCCAGGCGTACCGGCTGAAGCTCACGTTCAACAGCGGCTACGCGTCACGCACGCCGGAGGCGCTGGCGGCGGAGTGCCACGCGCGGCTGCCCACGGGCGGCCTGGACGCGAGCACCGCGTACGTGGTGCTGCCGCAGCAGGTGCGCCCCTTCCTCGACGCGGGCGCGCGCTGCGGTGTCGTGGAGGGGCTGCCGGTGTGCGTGGCGGGCGGCAACACGGATGCGTTCGCGCAGGGGCTCGCGCTTCAGCCCATTCGTTGACACAAGGCAGCACTGAAAACCCTTTCAGTCCGCTCCAGGTCCGCTGTTACCTTGCAGGTAGCCCCGGTCTGCCGCCGGGGCCGCGACTTGCGAGGGGAGCGACGATGCCTGCGATGACGAAGCACGCTGCGGGGACGGTGTCCTGGGTGGACCTGATGGCCTGGGACCTGCCGAAGGCCCAGGACTTCTACGGGGCGCTGTTCGGCTGGACGTTCCAGGAGGGCTCGAAGGAGAACGGCCACTACACCATGGCCTTCAAGGGGGCCCACCCGGTGGCGGCGCTGATGCCGCGCCCCAGCGACGCGCCCTTCCCTCCCATCTGGAACACCTACTTCGCCGTGGAGAGCGTGGACCGCTCCGTCGCCCGCCTGAAGGAGCTGGGCGGCAAGGTGATGATGGAGCCCATGGACGTCATGGACGCGGGGCGCATGGCCTTCTGTACGGACAACACCGGCGCGCCCTTCGGCTTCTGGCAGCCGAACCAGTTCCACGGCTCGGGGCTGGTGAACGAGCCCGGCGCCATGGCCTGGTTCGAGGGCAAGACGCACGACGGCGCCAAGGCCGTCGCCTTCTACAAGGACCTCTTCGGCATGACGGCGGACAAGATGCCGGATGACCGGATGCAGTACTGGGTCCTGAAGAAGGATGGCAGTGAGGCGGCCGGCGTGATGCAGCTGGACGACAAGACGTCCGCCAACGTGCCGGCCCACTGGATGATCACCTTCTCCGTGGCCAACACCGACGAGGCCGCGGCCACCGTCAGCGCCAAGGGCGGCAAGGTCATCATGCAGCCGTTCGATTCACCCTACGGCCGCATCGCCATCGTCGCGGACCCGGGCGGCGCGGCCTTCGGCATCATCACCCTGGCCCGGCCGGCGTAAGGGCCGCCATCGCGGCGGCCATCACCTGCTTCACCGGCACGCCCGCGGCACGGGCCAGCCGGACGCAGTCGTCGAACTCCGGGTGCGCGTTGAGCACCCGGCCGTCACGCAGGCCGCGCTTCACGCGGACCCTGCCCCACGGCGTCTGCACCTCCACGAAGTCGCGCTCCAGCGCGTGGCGCTCCACCCGGTGGTAGCGCACGCCCAGCGACGTGGACTCCGTCAGCAGCGCGTCCACCACCGCCTCGCGCAGGCCGCCCTCCACCAGCGCGCCCAACAGGTGCGCGGGCCGGCCCTTCTTCATCACCACCGGGGACACCCACGCGTCCTTCGCGCCCACCTCCAGCAGCCGCTCCACCAGGTGCGCCAGCAGCTGCGGCGTGGCGTCATCCAGGTTGGCCTCCACCACCCACAGGCCTTCGGTGGCCTGCGTCTCCACGCGGCCCAGCGACGCGCGCAGCACGTTGGGCCGGTCGCGGAAGTCCTTCGTCCCCACGCCGTAGCCCACCTTCTCCACGATGAAGTCCGGAGGGTGGCCAATCTTCGCCAGGACCTTGAGCAGCGCCGCGCCCGTGGGCGTCGTCAGCTCGCCCACGCCCTCGAAGCGCACGGGCACGTCGCGCAGCAGCTCCAGCGTCGCGGGCACGGGGATGGGCATCTGGCCGTGCGCCACGCGGATGGTGCCGCTGCCCAGGGGCGGCGGCGCGGCGTGCACCTCCGGGTCTCCCAGCAGCTCCAGCACCACGGCGGCGCCGCAGATGTCCACGATGGAGTCCACCGCGCCCACCTCATGGAAGTGGATGGCGTCGATGGACACGCCGTGCACCTTCGCCTCGGCCTCGCCGATGGCGCGGAACACCGCCAGTGCGCGGGCCTTCGCGCGCTCCGGCAGCGTGGGCGCGGCCTCAATCAGCTGGCGGATGTCCGCGTAGGCGCGGTGCGGGTGCGCCTCCTTCGCGTCCAGCACCACGTCCAGGTGCGTGCCGCTGATGGCGTGGCGCACCGCGCGCGACACCGCCAGCCTCCAGCCCGGCACGTTGAGGCCGGACAGCGCCTGGGCAATCGCATCCGGGGACACGCCCAGGTCGATGCCCGCCGCCAGGAACATGTCCCCGGCGATGCCGCCCACGGGCTCCAGGTAGAGGATGCGTCGCATGGCGGCTCTCAGCTCCGGCCCTTGGTGCGGGAGATGAGCGCCGCGTAGAAGCCGCCGCCAAACCCGTTGTCGATGTTCATCGTGGCCACATTGGACGCGCACGAGTTCACCATGGAGAGCAGCGCGGAGATGCCCCCCAGGTTCGCGCCGTAGCCCACCGACGTGGGCACCGCCACCACCGGGATGCCCACCAGGCCGCCCAGCGCGGACGCGAGCGCGCCCTCCATGCCCGCCACCGCCACGGCGACGTGGCACTCTTGAATCTCGTCACGCCGGCGCAGGAGCCGGTGGATGCCCGCCACGCCCACGTCGTAGACGCGCCGCACCTCCGCGCCCATGGCCTCCGCGGTGAGCGCGGCCTCCTCCGCCACGGGCAGGTCGCTGGTGCCGCCCGTCACCACCGCGACGCGGCCCGCCTTCACCTTGCGCTGGGGCAGATGGAAGATGCGCGCCACCGGGTGGTACTGGCCCTTGGGGAAGCGCGCCACCAGGGCCTCCGCCTTGTCCGGCTGAAGGCGCGTCACCAGCACCGTCTGCTTGCGCTCCACGAGCACGCTGACGATGCCCAGAATCTGCTCCACCGTCTTGGGCTCGCCCAGGACGACCTCGGGGAAGCCGAACCGCAGGTTGCGGTGCGTGTCCACCGTCGCGTAGCCCAGCTCCGCGTACGGCAGGTCCTTCAGCTTGCCCACCGCGTCGTCCAGGCTGACCTTGCCCGTCTTCACCTGGCCCAGCAGGGCCCTGAGCGCCTTCTCGTCCATGGCGGAGCGGTCTACCCCAGCCGCCCCCGGTGCTCCAGGCGAACAGCGGCGGAGGACTAGAGGCCCAGCCGGGACAGCAGCGCCTGGGCGCTCGCGCGCTCCAGCACCAGCAGCATCTGGCCGCCCAGGGCCGTGGGCCCGGAGGTCTCGAAGCGCGCGGCCAGCACCACGCCCGGCCCCGGCTCCACGTCCCCCAGCACGCCCGCCAGCACCGGCCGCACGGAGCCGCGCTGGAGCTGGGGCACGGAGGGCAACAGCCGCCAGCCCGTCAGCCGCCCGATGGCGGACAGGCACGCGCTGGCGAGGATGTTCGCGGCCTCCGCCAGGGCGCTCTCGCGCTCCTGGGGGGACGCGGGGTGGCCTCGCAGCAGCGCGGACTCCAGCGCCTCCGCGTCTCCGGAAGGCATCGCCAGCACCAGCGCGCCGCGCAGCTCGCCCGTCATGCCCAGGCGCACGGCGACGGCGGGGGCTTCGTCCGCGAAGAGCGCGGGGCCCTGGATGGCGTCCGTGACGCGCACGTCCGGGACGGACAGGTCCACGCGGCCACCCACGAGCCGGGCCAGCGCGTTGGCGCCGTGTCCGCAGCCGATGTTGGCCACCTCGCGCAGGGCGTCGAGCTGCGCGTCACTGGGCAGGGGGGGGCTCACGCGGTCAGTAACCTCGGGACGTCCAGGATGAACACGGGACGACCGCTGCCCAGGATGGTCACGCCGGACAGTCCCGGCAGCAAGTCCAGGGGACGGGACAAGGGTTTGAGCACGACTTCCTCCTGCCCCAGGAGGCGATCCACCGCCAGCGCCACCTTGCCGGTGCCGGCGTCGCCCTCCATCACCACGAAGGGCCGGTAGCCGGGCTTGGGCGCGGCGGGCACGCCCAAGAGCGACTCCAGCGCGTGCACCGGCAGCAGGCCGTTGCCGTGCGGCAAGAGCGCCGTCTCCCGGCTCTTGCTCAGGGCCTGCGGATCCGCCTCCGTGGCGCCCACCACCTTCGCGATGGGCAGGCCGAAGACCTCCTCGCCGACCTCCACGAGGAGCAGGTGCACCACGGCGACGGTGAGCGGCAGGCGCAGGGTGAAGGTCGTGCCCTGGCCCCGCACGCTGTCGATTTCGAGCGTGCCGCCCACGCTCTCCACCACGCGCTTCACCGCGTCCATGCCCACGCCCCGGCCGGAGATGTCGGTGATGTCCTTGGCGGTGGAGACGCCCGGCAGGCACGACAGGAGGAACGCGTCGCGGTCCGCCATGCGCTGGGCGGCGTCCTCCGTGATGAGCCCGCGCTTGAGCGCGGAGGCCTTGAGCTTCGCGGGGTCCATGCCCCGGCCGTCGTCCTCGATGTCGATGATGACGCGGTCGCGCGCGCGGCGCACGGTGACGGTGACGCGGCCGCGCGGGGACTTCTTCGCGGCCATCCGCTCGTCCGGGGACTCCAGGCCGTGGTCGATGCAGTTGCGCAAGAGGTGCAGCAGCGGGTCCGCCAGCTCGTCGAGGATGGCGCGGTCGAGCTCGATTTCGGCGCCGGTGATGACCAGCTCCACCTCGCGCTCCTTGCGGCGGGCCAGGTCGCGCGCGGCGCGGGGCAGCCGGTCGGTGATGAGCGACAGCGGCGTCATGCGCGCGCTCATGACCTTGTCGTGCAGGTCCTTCACCAGCGTGTGCAGCCGGTAGACGCCCTCCTCCAGCGCGGGGCGCGTGTTCTCCGGCAGCACCTTGCCCACTTCGCGCAGGCGCGCGGTGGCGAGCATCAGCTCCCCCACCGTGTCGAGGAAGTAGTCGAGCAGCTCCGTGCGCACGCGCACCGTGCGCGAGCCCGTGTCGGCGGTGGCGCGCGCCGCGTCCGACGTG
>NZ_RAWL01000329.1:0-9920 GCF_003668885.1 Corallococcus sp. AB049A
GCCCTGCCCCCTCCCCTCTTCCAGCGGCTCTCCCGCCGCGTGGGAGCGCTCAAGGGGGAGCGCCTGCGCCACACGTACCAGACGACGTTCTGGTACGCCTTCGGGCCGCCAGAGAACGTGGTGGAGGAGGTCATCCACACGCTGCGGCCCCGGGTGACGAAGGGCTGGAAGATCGCCGGGGTGGAGTGGTGGCTGTCGCGGATGCGGGCCACGGACGTGCGGGTGGACTTCCACCAGGACCGGGATGAGCGGCTGGCATTGGCCACGGGGAAGCTGGTGCACCCGGTGCGCTCGTCGGTGTTGTTCCTCAACCGGGTGCGGGGCGGCGCGCTGGCGGTGACGCGGGAGATGCCGTGCGAGGACAACCCGTCGCTCGCGCCGGAGCGGCTGGAGGATTTGACGCTGGTGGCGCCGCGTCCCAACCGGCTGGTGGTGTTCGACGGGACGCTGACGCACGGGGTGCTGGACGCGGAGAACCAGGTGCCGGACGGCAAGCTGCCGGGCCCTTCGCGCGAGCGGCGCACGCTGGTGATGAACTGGTGGGGGCACCGCCCCACGGACGTGCCCACGTGGAGCGAGACGCGCTTCTACCGGGCGCTGGCGAGCTGACGGGCGGTGTCGCGAAGGCGCTGGGTGACGCGCTCGGCCCACTCGGGTTCGACCTCCATGCAGGCGGGGCGGCGGCCCAGGCGCAGGGCGGCGGAGGGCATGGAGCCGCTGCCCGCGAAGGGATCCAGCACGGTGTCGCCGGGGCGGCTCCAGGTGCGGACCAGGGGCTCCAGCACGGAGAAGGGCTTGTGGTGGGGGTGGCCGCCCCAGTGCGCGGCCTCGGCGTCATCGTCGTAGCCGCCGACGACGGCCCACACGGTGGGGGCGTCTCCGGGGGCGAGCGGCGGCGCGGGCGTGCGGGCGATGACGAGGGCGACCTCGTAGACGCGGAGGATCTGCTCGTTGGCGTTCTTGTCGGTGGTGCGCTTGCCCCAGACGTATTCGCCGCGCAGGTGGGTGTAGCCCAGGCCCTTCGCGGCGGTGAGGATGGGCTCCTTGCCCAGGAGGTTGGTCCAGATGATGAGGGGCGCGTCGGGGGTGAGGTGCGCGGTGGCGCGGGTGAGCCAGGCCTCGGAGAAGACGCGGTAGTCGCGCACGGACTCGAAGCGGACGATGGGGTTGCGATCGATCTTCTTGTTCGCGCGGGGGTCGCGCAGGTCCCCGCCCTTGCGGCGCCGGGTGAGCAGGCAATAGGGAGGGTCGGTGTGGAGCAGGGAGGCGCGGGTGTCGCCGAGAGCGGCCCGGTAGCCCTCGGGCTCGCGCGCATCGGCGCGGACGCAGCGCAGGGATTCGGGCGTGAAGTCGGTGGTCATCGTGTGGAGCCGCACCCTACCCGGCATGTGGCGCGGGGGTGCCGGGATTCTGGCACGCTCGGGGCATGCGGATGCGTCACACGGCGGCCCTGCTGGGCTGGTTGCTGCTCTGCGGGTGCCAGTCCGCAGGCGGCGGACAGGCAAGGCGGGAGTATCAGCAGACGATAGATTCGGGCACGAACGCGTGCCGGACCAACCCCGCGTACTGCGCGGCCATGCCCACCCGAGTCCGCGCCACGGCGCAGGCCGGCGCGTCCGTGGCGGGCGCGCTGAAGGCCATGGACGCGGCGGCACTCGCCCGCCTGCGGGAACTCTTGAAGGAGTGCGCGAACGAGGCGGACTGGGACGTGAACCTGCGGCTCCTTGACGGCAAGACACCGACGGCGAAGCAGTGCCAGGAGCAGGTTGGAACGGATGCATCAGGCAAGCCCATTACCCGGGCCATGCAGTGGGGGCAGGAGAAGCATGCGGTGGCCCTTCGCTGCGTTCAGAAACGCCTTGCTGTCGAAAGGCCCGGCGGTTTCAGCGTAGAGCAGCGGTATCGGTATGACCGCACATCCAGGGCCTTGGAGCTGATCACATCCGCGGAGGAGCAAGCGATGCTCCGTGCAGGACGCACAGGACAACTCCGCGGCACGCTGGTCCCGGATGTCGTCATCCATTCTGGAGATCCACTTCGAGCCGAAGCGGTGTTCGACTTCAAATTTCCCTGTCCTATCGGTGGACGGACGGATTGGCGCCCTTATCCCCAAGGGCACCCATACGAACTCCTTGACCAGGGGCGGCTCTACGCTGAGGCACTTCGAACCATGGTGTTTCGTGTCTCCCCTATCTTGGGGGTCTACTGATGACCAGCAACATTCCATCCATTCGACACGTCGCTGAGACGGGTTCCCTTGTCATCAAGGAAGGGCTCAGCATCTGTTTCTACATGCGTCGTCCCTATCAGGATGTTGCATCAATGGTCGAGGCAGCCGCCGCCGCCTATTTTCGTGCTGTCGGGCCGCATGCATTGACGTCTCACCCTGACGATGAAGGTTATTGGCAGGAGCGCAAGAGTTCCGCGCTGGAATACGTCCAGGAGCAGCTTCGAGAGCAGCGTGCGTCCCATATCCTGCTGACGGATGGGGCCGAAGGCCTTGGTGCCTATCAATTCCTTTACCAGGGCGTTGACCTGGATTCACCAGAGAGCCGCCGCGAACCGGGCCTGCATACCTGCGCGGTTTCCTTCTGGCTTCCCGCATCCCAGGGCCCTGGCCCATTTCGAGAACTTGCCCTTTCCCTGGCGGAACTGCTGCCCTTCAACTCCGGCCATGCCGGGCCGTCCTTCCATGCCTGGCTGGGCATGGAAGACCTCATGCAGCACATGTTTCAACTCGGCCTTCGCTATCCCGGCATGGATGTGCCGGATGAACACAACAACGCCTACTCCGTGGGAGACAAGGTCCAGGGCGTCCACTGGATGAACTTCCTTGGGCCGCCGGTGCTCGAAGCGCTGGGAGGCACCTCCGCGCTGGCGGCACGCCTCCAGACACCTGAGACCTCCGTGCAGGCCCTGGGGGAAGACCGTGCCGTGGTCACCTTGGGATCTGAACCCGACGCGGGTGACACCTCGGAGGGACGCGTGCTTCCAGCTCACCGGGAGTTGGTCCGCATCCTGGAACCCTGGCTCGCGACGCGCGAGGTCTCACGCCGCTACCGTGACAATGATGCCCTACGCAGATGGGAGCGGAGGTTCCTGGATTGAGCAAGGCCATGGAGCCGTCCACTCCTCGGAATGGGCGCGGGGATGCCGGGATTCTGGCACGCTCGGAGGCCATGCGGATGCGTCACACGGCGGCCCTGCTGGGCTGGTTGCTGCTCTGCGGGTGCCAGTCCACAGGCAGCGGACAGGCAAGGCGGGAGTATCAGCAGACGATAGATTCGGGCACGAATGCGTGCCGGACCAACCCCGCGTACTGCGCGGCCATGCCCACTCGAGTCCGCGCCACGGCGCAGGCCGGCGCGTCCGTGGCGGGCGCGCTGAAGGCCATGGACGCGGCGGCACTCGCCCGCATGCGGGAGATCATGAAGGAGTGCGCGACACAGGCGGACTGGGACGTGAACCTGCGGCTCCTTGACGGCAAGACGCCGACCACAAAGCAGTGCGAGGAGCAGGTCGGAACGGATGCGGAGGGCAAACCCATCACCCGGGCCATGCAGTGGGGCCGGGAGAAGCACACGGTGGCCCTTCGCTGCGTCCGGCACGACTGTCCGTTGAGCGGCCCGGGGGCTTCAGTGTGGAACAGCGGTATCGGTATGAGCGGGAGACACGCACACTTGAATTAATCTCCGCCAGTGAAGAGCAAGCGATGCTCCGCACAGGGAGAGCGGGGCGGCTCCGTGGAACGCTTGTCCCCGACGTGGTCATCCATTCCGGCGACCCGCTTCGCGCGGAAGCCAGCTACGACTTCAAGTTTCCCTGCCCTATTGGCAAGGAAAGCTCATGGCGCCAGTACCCCAAGGGGCATCCCTGGCAGGGCCGCCGCCAGGGTGAAATGTATGAAGAGGCCTTGGGCGCCGGTGCCTTCCGCGTCTCACCCATCCTGGGAGTCTATTGATGTCCATGCGTCTGCCCTCTGTCGAAGTGGTTGCCGGACATGGCTCCGTCATCATGAAGGCGGGGCTCAGCATCTGCTTCTACATGCGCCGTTCCCATCGGGAACTGGCCCCCCTGATCTCCCAGGCATTGACGACCTACCTCCAAGCCGTCGGCCGACAAGCACTGACGTGGTACCCCGACCTGGAAGGCGAATGGCGCGCACTGGATGACTCCGCGCTCGAATCAACGCATCGGGAATTGTTGACGCATCCCGTCCCATTCATCCAACTGAGGGACAGCTATGGAAGCCTCGTTGACTATCAATTCCTTTACCAGGGCGTTGACCTGGATTCACCAGAGAGCCGCCGCGAACCGGGCCTGCATACCTGCGCGGTTTCCTTCTGGCTTCCCGCATCCCAGGGCCCTGGCCCATTTCGAGAACTTGCCCTTTCCCTGGCGGAACTGCTGCCCTTCAACTCCGGCCATGCCGGGCCGTCCTTCCATGCCTGGCTGGGCATGGAAGACCTCATGCAGCACATGTTTCAACTCGGCCTTCGCTATCCCGGCATGGATGTGCCGGATGAACACAACAACGCATACTCCGTGGGAGACAAGGTCCAGGGCGTCCATTGGATGAACTTCCTCGGACCGCCGGTGCTCGAAGCGGTGGGCGGCACCTCGGTGCTGGCGGCACGCCTCCAGACACCGGGGACCTCCGTGGAGGCTCTGGGGGTAGACCGTGCTGTCGTCACCCTGGGAATTGAACCTGATGCGGGTGACACCGCGGAGGGACGCGTATTACCAGCGCACCGGGAACTGGCCCGCATCCTGGAACCCTGGCTCGCGAAGCGCGAGGTCTCACGCCGTTACCGTGACAATGAGGCCCTGCGCAAATGGGAGCGGCGGTTCCTGGACTGAGACAAGCCTCAGGCTCAGGGAAAGCTGATGCCGCTCCACTGCGCTGTCCGGGCGCCATCCACGTCCAAGACCTTCAACTGATAGCCATCAAGGTCCGGGCTTTTCACGTCGAACTCCAGGATCAGCGTTGCCTCGGATTCGCTCGTGATGGGGCCGGGCTGGGCGGGCGGCAGGGACTCCCACTCCTTGCCCTGCCGGTCCACGAGCACTGCCCGGCCAATGGTCCACGGCTTTTTGTCGACCGCCGTCACCCACACCTTCACGGCGCGCCGGCTGCCTGACACGTACGACGAGCTTTTATTGATGAGCAACGAGCACGGGCGTCTGCAGCTCCATGGCCGTGCCGTGCGCTCAACCGACACGCCGGGGAACCCCGTCGAGTCCATCAAGAGCCCACGAAAACCCGTCTGCTCACGCGTCCCCGCTGCCGGAGAAACGTGCTCCCGTCGCAAGCGCTCCAGCTCCGCGCGCAGTTGCAGTACCTCCTGGCGATACGACTCCGCGGAACGCGCCCGCCGATAGATCTCCACTTGGCGATCCACGGCGCCGGAATCCACGACCAATCGCAATGACAGCCTTGAGGGAAGCGTCGAGCCCGCATCCTTGAAAGGAATGGACAGACTCAAGGTCGTCCCCGGCTGCAAATCATTGGATGGAACAAGTACGAGCACCGAGCTTCCCATGCTCACTCGCGCGAACTGCGCTCGCGACTCCAGACTCACCTGTTCCTGCTGGATATCGGTATCAAAGAGCAGTGTCGTGCTCACCCCAGGCCCGATGCGAATGGGACGCGTTCCCGTGTCCTCCGTCCCCACTTCCATCCGGAGCGTTCCCTCGCGCGCCTCCTTCTCGAAGGGCGAAGCCGCCAGGACATGGGACGACCAGAGAAGAACCGGAAGCACGGCGAACAGACAGGAGGGCACGGTGGGGAGGGCTCCTCGAACTGGGGCAGCAGGGCCTCCCTTCTACCACGGGGCGTTACGCGTGCCCGTCGCGCGACGATGACCCATCCTCCCGAGTAGGCGCCGGCGAGACGAAGTTCCTAGTAAGGCAACGGCATTGGCTCTTGGTAGACGTTGAGGCGCTTGACGGCCTTCACGCCGAAGAGCTGGACCGGGATGTGCCGCACGGTGGCGGTATCCTCCGAGTAGCCATCCTGCCCCTGCGCCCAACCCCACCGGCCGAGGTCGACGTCGTAGAACTCCATGCAGAGGGGGATGACCTGCCCCGTGGGTAGGGTGGCCTCCGTGAAGAGGAGCCGCGTGTTCCCCGGGTTGAACACCGCTCGGCCCCTCATCTTCGTTCCCACCGGCAGTTGTCCGCGCAGTCGCGACGCAAAATGGACGAGGGCTTGGAACGGCCCTTCACGAATCTCCATCTCCCGTTTCTCGTTCTCCTGCAGGTAGACACCTTCGAACGGGATGGTTCCCGCCCGCAAAGCAGTCATGGCCTCCTCGGCTCCCGCCGGGCATGGCTCGCTTTCGTCCTTCCGGGTGTTGGCACTGCCGCCCGCGCAGGACACGCCCACGCAGGCCGCTACGGCCGCTCCAGCGATCTTCCGCATGACGCCGCCATCCGGACGCAGGGGTTTCGTGGGCACGCTCACGGCCTCGGGCGGAGGCGGTTCCACCTCGGCGGCGGCACCCGCATCCGGGGGGGACGCCACCGCGAGCACGGCGGCATCGGGAAGACTCTGGGATGGAGTCACGGACGAACTTCCTTTCTCAGACACAGGCGCTACGGCAGGTGGAGGACGGTCCGGCGTCATTCGCGCCAGCCCGAAAATCAAGAAGCCCAGCAGCAGTGCCCCCAGGCCGAGCAGCGCGCCGGAACGACGACGCCGCTTCGGCTCGACGGCCTCCGCGGGTACTACCGGTCCCGAGGGCGCTGGCTCACGCACTTGCGCCGCCAGCTCCGTGGAGCTTCCCGGGAACTGCGACAGCGACACCACGCCCCGGTCCAGACCGGCCGCGTCCGGATCCGCCGGGACGTCCAGCGAGATCTTCCAGTCCGCGTGGCGCTTGTCCTTGGCCGCGTCCCAGAGCGCCTGCAGCAGCGTCTCCGTCCCCGAGTAGCGATCCTCGGGGCGCTTGGAGAGCAGCCGCATCGCGATGTCCGACAGGCTGGAGGGAACCTTGGGATTGATGTCCTTCGGAGCGCGCGGCACCACCGTCTCGATGGCGGGCAACAACCGCTCGTAGGGCAGGCGCGGGTCGAAGGCGTAGCCGTCCGTCAGGGACTCGTAGAGCAGCGCGCCCAGCGCGTACAGGTCGCCCGGGATGCCCGCGTCGAAGTTCGCTCCCGACTTCCAGGAGCCTTCGCGCAGGAAGGCCACGCACTCCGGTGGCAGCAGATGCGGCGACGCGGGCGCCACGCCCACCGTCAGTGTGGAGGCCCCCGGGATGCGCGCGGTGCCCAGGTCGATGAGGATGGGTCGCTCATCCAGGCGGCGGATGAGCAGGTTGTCCGCCTTGAGGTCGCGGTGGTGCACGCCCCGGCGGTGGAGATCCGCCACCACCCGCACGACCTCCGTGTAGACGGTCAACAGGTGCGCGGCGGAGGGCTTCACCCGCCAGCGCCACTCGTGGAACGTCTCGCCGTCCACGAAGTCGGTGACATGGAAGAAGTAGCCGTCCGGTGGATCCGGCCAGCGATCCACCGCGTGCACTCGCGGCAGGTTGGGATGCGGCGCGCACGCAAGCAGCGCCGCCACCTCTCGCGAGAGCCGCCCGTTGACGTCCTCTTCATCGCTGGCGTGCTGATTCGCCGGACGCAACGCGAGCTTCAGCGCGTAGACATTCCCGCCCCGCTCCACCTTGAAGACCCGGCCAAAGCCTCCCGCTCCCAGCGTCCCGACGATCCGCCAGGGTCCGACGTGGTGGCCGACTTCAAGCTGGTCCGGGTGGAGCGGCGTGGTCATGTCCCTGACTCAAGCCGTGACACAACCTGGCAGGTGGGGACGGCCACAAGGCCTTCCAGGACCGCAGAGGGCGCCTTCCCTGCCACATCCCACCGCAGAGGTCGGATTCCCCGCAATCCGCGAGCGTGCCCGGCCGATGACGGCGCGGACCCACTTGGCGGAACCACCCAGGGAGCGGTGTTCAATGCGGACAACCTCCGGGGTTGACCCTATCTGGCCCTGCGGGGCTGTCACGTTTTTTCGTGACGCAGCAGGAGGTTCGCCCCTGAACAGGCGTCCAACCCGCCAGGCCGCCTGGGGTTCACCGGTGGTTCATGAAACAGGTCTCAACACGTCTGGCGGGGGCTGTCTCGGATTGCGAGGGGGCTTCCCCCCGGCGGCTATTCGCCGTCGTCGGATTCCGCCAGCGCTCGGGCGGCCTGTTCCCACTGGCCTCCGAGGCGGGCTTCGGAAGCCAGGGCCTCGTCCCAGGACGGACCGTCAGGCAGGAGCCGCGATGCGTGGCGCAAGGCCAGGCGCTCCAGTGCCCGCGCTTCGCACAGCCGGCGCAGCTCCACCGCATCAAGGCCGTTGGCGGCGAGGAAGGCGTCCCGGCGCGAGGCTCGGACCTTCCGCTCCTGCCACCACGTAGCCTCTTCCTCGGCGATCTCCTCCTCCGTCGCGGCGAGGCCCAGCGAACGCGCCCAGCCCGCGAGCAACGCCCGGCGCAGGCCTGCCTCCGCCCAGGCCGCCGCGTCGGGCGCGCCGCGCAGCAATTCCATCACGCGCCCGGAGTCCACGGCGCTTGAGCCCACGCGCGTCACGTCCTCCATCAGGCGCCGGCGCCGCACCAGCGACGAAGGATTGCGCCGCACTCCCGGTTGCGTCGGCGGAGCCCGGCTCACGAACTCCGCGCCCGCGCGCACGCACTCCAATGCGTCCCGCCGCTTGAGGTCTTCCACTCCGCCCGCGAACCAGGCGTCCCAGACGGGCCGGGTCCATGCGGGCTCCACGGCCTCGCGGATCCGCGTCCAGGTGCGCTCCTGGTAGAAGATGCCCGCTGCCGCTTCCACCAGGGCCTGGGCTCCGGAGCGATTCAGGACGCGCGCCTTCTGAGCCAGCTCCGCCGCGTGCCGCACGTTCACCAGGGGCACGGTGAGGGGACGCCAGTCGTGCTCGGCGTCCGCATGCAGCAGCGCGACCTCCGAGTCATCCACCGCCACGCCATCGCGATACCAGCCGAAGATGCGGCCCACGCCGACCATGCCGTGCTGGGACAGCTCCGAGGCGCGCAGCGCGCCCATGCTGCCTCCGCCGAACACGGCCACGCCCGCCTCCATCGCCGCGAGCAGTTCGTGGTGCCACACGGAAGGCTGCGCCTCGAAGACACCGTCCACCAGCACCAGTGCGCGCGGCTTGAGCGACAGCGCCCGCCACACGTCTCCTTGCCGCGCTGGAGGCAGCACCGTGCACGGCGCGATCTTCCGCGCCTCCGCCGCGGGCAACGAGGGCCCCAGGAACACCACCAGGTCATCCGGCCGGCGCTTCACGCGAACACCATCACGCGCCGGGCCGCTCGCGGCATCCTCGACCACGCCCCCTGCTTCCTTCACACCCTGCCGCCGCTTCACAGGAGCTCCGACACTTGCATGCCCGGCACCACGACCTTCCACACGTGCAGCCCGGGCACGGGCGCGTCCAGCGCCACTCCCGCCACCTGCTTGAACCCCGCGCCGTCCAGCAACGACAGCACCGTGCGCACCTTCGCCGTCGCGGTCTTCGCGCGCCTGTCCAATGCATCCGGCATCGCGTCCGCTCCTCGACGGGGACGCACCTCCGACAGCGCCTGCGCGAACCCCAGCGACGCTTCACGGTCCGCCGCCGCCACGTCCTCACGGGCTCCGTGGATGTCCGTCAGCCGCGACTGCGCGGCCTCCAGCAACGCCTTCTGCAACGCCTCGTCCCGGTCCATCGCGCACGCGTAGCCGGCCGTGAGCGGCACCGGCCCCTCGTCCACATCCACGAGCACCGCCGCCGCCACCGGCAGCCCCACCCTGCCCCGCGTCCGGGGCGCGGGCGTCACATCGAACAGGTAGGCCTTGAAGCCCCGGGCCCGCAGCGCTTCCGCCAACGCGGCCGTGCGCGGCGCTCCATCCGCCAG
>NZ_RAWL01000032.1:0-36114 GCF_003668885.1 Corallococcus sp. AB049A
TCCCTTCTCGCTGCGCTTTTCAGCGCTGCTCTTGAAGGTGAAGATGCCCTCAAAAAATTGACTGCGGTTTCCGCAATCCATTACTGCTTGGGCTTGCTATTTGGTTTTCAAAGACCGAGCCGCTTGTTGCGACTTTGTTGCTTGCCGGTTTCTCTTCAACCGGCGGGGTTGCAGCTTCTATTTCAGTTCGCAGTCAGCGTCAACTTCGCTTTTGCGTCCTGCGGGCTGCGGGCTGCTTCGAAGTTCCTCGGCGCCGTCCAGTGACTTCCGCCGATTTTTCGAAGGAGAGCGGCTTCTACTTCAGCGCCGCGTTCCCTGTCAACCGCTTGCTGTCAGCTTCCTTCACCGCTTTGCGTCCGTCGTGTTGCCTGTCAGACGCTTGCTTCTTCGGTGGGGCGCGGCTTCTATCTCTTCGCCGCGTTCGCTGTCAACCCGCTCGTTGACTGCCCTATTTCGTTGTCGGTGCTGCTCTCCCTCCGAAGTGCCTTCCGCGCCAGTGCGCGGGCTTCGAAGCGAGGGGCGCGGCTTCTACCTCTTCGCCGCGTTCGGGATCAACAGGATTCGTCGACCCTTTTCTTCCCCCCCGCTGACTTTCCGAGGCCCGGAGGCCGACGGTTCGTCGCGGGGGGTCCAGTCTCTAACGCTTCGGGCCGACGACGTCAAACACTTGGTTGACCCGGGCCTGATCATTTGTGTCCCAAAGAAGAGGGGCCTGGCTGCCTGGCGCTCCTCTCCCAGGCCCGGACGCGACAAGGCCCCCGACCCGGTGACAGGTCGGAGGCCCTTTCTCCCTACGGATGCCGTCCTACTTCACGTCACGGCGTCGCGGGGTCGAACGTGGAGATGCTGTAGCCCATGCGCTCGTGGCCGAACTTGTTCCAGTCCGGGTTCTTGCCGTTGACGACCTGGCCGTCCGTGTAGGTCGGCGCGCCGGAGCCGGAGCCGGAACCGGAGAAGATGTTCACGCTGATAGTGGAGCCCGTGTACGTCGGGTGCGTGTTGTCCGACTGGATGTAGTCGTAGCTGGTGCTGCTGTTGGCCAGGTGGCCGTTCGCGTCGCGCAGCGTGCCACGCAGGGTGACGCTGATGCGCTGGACGTAGGCGTCCTCGGTCTCGCCGGCGCGGTACGCGATGGCCGCGGAGTCAATCTGGCCGTCGCCGTTGCGGTCGTAGTCGGAGGCCATCATTTCCGCGAAGGCGTCCGCGCACTTGAAGCCGTACTTCGCCGCCAGGTTGCAGGCGCGCCAGTTGCTGCGCGCCAGCAGCGGCAGGAAGTACTGCTGCTTGTTCACCTTCTGCCCCGTCGCCGAGTCCGTGCAGGCCGTCAGCACGTTGTCCGCGTCATAGCCGGGGTAATAGATGTTCGAGATGACCTTCACCTTCGCGGTGGTCGCGTACTGGTTGATGGTCTGCATCGCCCGCTCCATGTACGTGGTGCAGGCCGCCAGCGCGTTCTGCAGGCCGCTGTAGTTGCACGTCCCCGTCTGGTCGGTGAACGCGCTGCGGGCCTGCAGGTAGTCGTTGCCGCACATCTCGAACATCACGACGCGCGTGCGGGAGTCCTGCATGTAGGAGCGCTCGGAGACGATCTTGTTGTTGTAGATGTCGTCCGCCTTCGCACCGGACTTCGTGCGGCGGATGACCTCCACGTTCGTGCCCCACTTCTTCGCCGCGTACTCGCCCTCCACCACCGGGGCCGCACGGCGCGCGACGCTGCCGATGCCGCCGTTGTAGCCGGCGAAGATGGAGTCGCCGTAGGCCACCACGCGGTACGTCTGCGACGCCGAGCGGTTGATGGTCCACGACGTGTTCTGGTTGATGGTGCTGGCCATCGCGGTGCCACTGAGGGTGGTGGCGGCGAGGACGGCGGCGAGGGACAGCCCGCTGCGACGAACGGACATACCGGCTCCTGAAGAGGTAGGGGATTCCCGCCCCGGGGATGGGGAGAGGCCGCGCACGGTACACGGCTTTGATTCAGGAATCACTCCTCAGACCCGAATTCACATCGCAATATGTATTCCATGTTGAACATGAATTCCGCCACGGTGCGTCAGATAGAAGCCGGTGCGCGCCCCTTGCTGACGCAGCGCTTCCGGTTGACGCGTTGTTTCACGGATACATTGCGCCCATGAATTTCTCCGGGAGTGCCCGAGCCCTGGGGCAGTGGCTGCTGCTGGGCGCCATCGTGGGGGGCGTGTGCGGCGTGGCGTCCGCGGTGTTCCTGGCGCTCCTGGAAGCGGCCACGGAGTTCCGGCTGGCGCATGAGTGGCTGGTGTACGCGCTCCCGGTGGCGGGGCTCGTCGTGGGCGCGGTGTATGGCCGGTGGGGTGCGTCCATCCGGAGCGGCAACAATCTGGTGCTGGACACGGTGCACGCGGGCGACGCGGTGATTCCCCTGCGCATGGCGCCCATGGTGCTGCTGGGCACGGTGCTCACGCACCTGTTTGGCGGGAGCGCGGGGCGCGAGGGCACCGCGGTGCAGATGGGCGCGAGCCTGGCGGACCAGATTGCCTGGCGCTTCCGGGTGTCGCCGGACACGCGGCGCGAGCTGCTGGCGGCGGGCATCGCGGGTGGCTTCGGTTCGGTGTTCGGCACTCCGCTGGCGGGCACGGTGTTCGGGCTGGAGGTCGTGTGCGTGGGCCGGCTGGGCTACGAGGCGCTCCTGCCCGCGCTCACCGCGGCTGTCGTGGGGGACCTGGTGACTCGCGGGCTGGGTATCCATCACACCCTGTACCCGGTGCCTCAAGCGCTGGCGCTGACGCTGCCCGTGCTGGGCAGGTGGCTGGTGTTCGCGGTGGGGATCGCGGGCGTGGCGGTGGCGTTCATCGAGGGCACCCATGGGCTGAAGCGCGTCCTGGAGCGCCGGGTGCCGTGGCTGCCCGTGCGCATGGCCCTGGGCGGACTGGGCGTGGTGGGGCTCTGGCAGCTCGCGGGCACCAGCGACTACCTGGGCCTGGGCGTGCCCGGCATCGTGCGCGCGTTCGAGGACGCGTCCCTGCCCTGGGGCGCCTTCGCGTGGAAGCTCGTGTTCACCGTGGTGACGCTGGGGGCGGGGTTCATGGGCGGTGAGGTGACGCCGCTGTTCTTCATCGGGGCGACGCTGGGCAATGTGCTCGCGCGGCTGTTGGGACTGCCGGTGGACCTGGGCGCGGCGGTGGGCATGGCGGCGCTGTTCGCGGCGGCGGCCAATACGCCGCTCGCGCTGTCGTTGATGGCGGTGGAGCTGGTGGGGGCCTCCGTGCTGCCTCACGTGGCCATCGTCGCCTCGGTGGCGTACCTGCTCACCGGGCACCGGGGCATCTATCCGTCGCAGCGCATTGCCCGGAGGAAGCTGGGCGGGCCGCTGTTGGACCGCATCGTCGCGCTGCGCGACCTGCATGAGGCGCCCCGGAAGGAACCCGAGGCGCCTCGCTGAGCGGGCGCTACTTGCAGGTGAAGGACCAGCGGCAGGTGCCGGAGGCGCACTCCCTATCACTGGAGCAGGCCGCGCCCCGGCTTCGCTTGTTGATGCACTTGCCGGAGTTGAGCCCCCAGCCGCAGAACTGGTTCGCTCCGCAGTGCGAGTCGCTGTCGCAGAGGCAGCTGCCCGTGGGGTTCACGTAGCAGTCCGCGCTGCAGCGGTCGGTGGTGCACTCGCGGTCCGACTTGCACGTCTGGCCGTAGGCCTTGGAGCGCGGCGTGTAGCACCAGCCCACCGCGTTGAAGCAGCCTCCGCAGGCTCCAGAGAGACACTGGCCGTCGCGGCTGCAGGACGTTCCGTCCGTCTTGCGGTCCACGCAGTCGTTGTCGCCGGGGTTGGCCGGGATGTCGTTCTGGCAGTAGCGGGAGGAGCCGCAGTCACCGTCGTCATTGCAGACGCAGCGTCCGTCGAAGGTCGCGCAGAGCACGGAGGTGCACTGCTCGCTCTGGCACTCGTCGTCGAATCGGCAGCCCTGGCCCAGCGTCTTGGAGTCCGGCGCGTAGGCCTTGCCACAGACGGTGGGGTACGCCTTCTCACGCTCCTCCGGCGGCACCCACGGCGCGATGCCCGCCGTGTCGATGTCCAACGCGGGATCCGCCATGCTGCCGTTGCGCGCGGTGCTCGCGGTGCGCTCCCACATGCGGATGAACAGCTCCGCCGAGCGGTCCAGCGGCGTGGTGTCCGCGCCCAGGTTACGCACGTCCTGGAGCAGGTCCGGCAGGAGGCCTACGTGGGCCAAGCCCTGTTCGTCGAACGGCGTGCCCAGCCGGCCCGGTGCCTCCAGCTCCTGCTGGTGGGCCTGCGCGTCCGCCTCCGCCTGGAAGCCCGCGGAGCATGCGCCGTTGGGACCGAAGCGGGGCCGCGTCTGCTGGATGAAGCCGTTGAAGTCCGCGCCGAAGGCCATGGGGACCTTGAGGCCCTGACGGCCGAATTCGTAGGCCTGGGCGAAGGAGCGGCTGGAGCCCTGGCAGTCGTTGGCGATGTTCGCGGGCGTGTACGTGCGCGTCTCGTCGTGCGCGGTGCGCAGGCCGAACATGCCTCCCGTGCGGCGCAGCATCTGCACCACCCAGGCGGGGGTGGTCTTCTCGTTCTGGGCGAGCTTGCCGTTCATCACCTCGCGGAAGTGGCCGTGGCTGATGAAGAGCGGGTAGTAGCGGTTCGCCTGGGAGACGGCGTACGCGTCCCGCACGCCCTTCTCCGACAGGTGCGCCAGGTCGATGAGCATGCCCTTGTCCATCATGGCCTGGAGGAGCTGCTGGCCGTCCGCGGTGAGGCCCTTCACGTTGCGGCACTGGGCGTCCACGTCGAAGCCCAACGTGAAGCCGGCTGCGGTGGCTCCGCAGTCGGTGTCGATGTGGCAGTTCTCCAGGAACTGCGCGGCCTGGAAAATGACGTTGTGCAGGGCCGCTCCGCCGAAGCGGTTGTCCAGCTGGTGCACGGGCTGGAGCGTGCGCACGCCCAGCGCGTGGAAGCGGTTGAGCTCCGCTCTCCAGTCCTTCGCGCCGAAGAGCTTGCTGGTCTCGATGGAGAGGACCATGGCGAGCCTGCCCTGCGAGATGATCCGCCTTGCGTCCGCGGGCGACAGGGCGATCTCCACCCAGTCATTGGCCGCGTCGAAGGCGTGGGCCATCTGGAGCTGGAGCTCCACGTCCGTCATCTCGTCGCAGGCGCGCTTGCGGTTCTGCGGAGGCAGCGCTTCGCAGAGGAAGCCGTTGCTCACGGCGGAGACCACCACCAGCGACATGCCTCCTTCGTGCGCCTGCTTGAGCCAGCCGCCCCAGGACTGCTGGTGGGCGATGGTGTCCCAGCGGGGCCACTCCGTGCCGGGCTGGCGGCGGCCCATGTGCAGGCCGGTGTCCCCTTCGGTTCCTTCAATCTTGCCGATGAACTCCGAGCCCACCGCTCCCGCGACTCCGAAGAGCTGGGACAGGATGGGGGCTCCGCTCAGGTCCACTCCGCCCGAGTTGGGGCAGAGGTTGAGCAGGCCGCTCAGGTCCATGCGGACGCGGGCGTGGTCGCTCTCGGGCCAGCCTCCGTCACAGGTGTCGAGCGAGCCGTTGACGCCGCCGTGGAACCAGCCGCCTCCGAAGGCCTCCTCGGCGAACATGTGGTGGTGGAGCTCCGCGAAGCCCGGCACGTCCACGCCCTGCTTCTGGGTGGTGGGCTGTGGGTCCTCGGTGGGGGCACAGGAGAGAGCGGCCGCCAGCGTCAGGGCCAGGGGGCTCCAGCGGAACCATGGGAGGGGATGGGACACGAACGCTCCAGGATGAGGGGAGCGTTCACATGCTTCAGCCCGGACACCGCGTGCAAGACGCGGTGTCCCAGAGTGTGTTCAGGGCACGGTCGCGGTGGGGACGAGCCCCTCCTTGGGCCAGAACTCCACGTGCCCGGTGTCCAGCAAGAGATTGCGGAGACGAGCGCGTCGAGGTTGGGCGAGCCGGTGCTCTGGCCGTCCGGGATGGTGAGGCCCGCATTCACGGCGCCGCAGGACTCGTGGCCCATGATGACGATGAGGCGCACACCCAGGTTGGCGACGCCGTACTCGATATGCTGGCGATGACGAGGGCTCCAGCTCGTTGCCTGCCTCGCGCACGAGGAAGAGCTCGCCGAGGCCCTGGTCGAAGACGAGTTCTGGGGGCACTCGCGAATCGCCGCAGGTGACGACGATGGCGTGCGGGTGCTGCTCGTTGGCGAGTGCGCTGCGCACAGCGATGGTCTGCGCGGGGTGGCGCGCCACGCACTTGGTGAAGCGTAGGTTGCCCTGCTCCAGCCGGTGGAGGGTGACCGGCGGCGCTTCGGGACTTCACGGCGGGGTGGGACGGATGCGGGTCCCCGGCGAGCGCGGGCATGGTGATGCCCAGCAGTGCGACTGCCGCAGCGGTGCGAAGAAGAGGAGTCATGCGGGGCCGACCTGGGGTGGGGTGTACGCCGCGAGACGTGGGCCCGGGTGCCCCTCCGGGGCAACAAGCTCCGGCAATAAACTCACACCTTCCAGGTAAAGTCGTAAATCGAATATGAGTTGCTAAGGACCCACCCACAGCTGCCATCGGCTGCCTGCTTGGTCGCTCCTTTCCCGGCGTACTGGCGCGGATTTGCCAAGTGGCAAGATGGCGAGAACAGGCTTGTTTACCGTGCGGTAAACGCCTCCCTCGTACCTTGGGACCACCCATAGAGCTGCCCCACCTACGAGCCAGGGAAGGACCGGGGTTTAGACGGTAGAGGCACCCGAAGGACCAGGGGGACAACTCCGAGCGATATCTACTCACTTGAAGAGGGTCTACCCTGGCTCCTTAGCTGTTAGATCAATAGGTTGAAGCCCGGGGCACCCCTGGTTATCTACTCACGTATCTACTCATGGCCCCTGCCCCTGATTCTGCACAGCTCCTTGAGGTCATCCGGCGGATTCAGCCCGTTTCGGCGGAGGCGCTAAAGGAGCATTTCAAGGTTTCCCAGCAAACCATGTCTCGCTGGCTCAAGGCGCTGGGAGCCGACGTCTGCCGGATGGGGCGAACCCGGGGAGCGAAGTACCACCGGACCCGAGTCATCCCATCGCTGGGCAGCCAAGTCCCCGTTCACCGAGTCGACGAAGCAGGCAACTGGCATCCAGAAGGGACCCTTCACTTCCTATCGCCTCAGGGAGCATGGTTGGAGCGCCGAATGGGCCCCGGTCAGCATTTCGAGGGCCGCCCCCATTTCGCGGAGGAGATGAGACCCCAGGGCTACATGGGTAAGGGGTTCCTCCAGCGGCATCAGGACCTGGCACTTCCTTCCCGCCCCGAGCTATGGACCGACGATCAGGTCTTCCTCGCGGTCTGCGCGCGTGGTGATGACTGTACGGGGAACCTCATCCTTGGCGAAGAGTCACTGAACCGCTTCCTCAACTCCGTTCCCCAACCAATCAACCGGGATGACTATCCCCAGCGAGCAGTTGATCAACTCGCAGCAGGTGCGGGTTCGTCGGCAGGAGGCGAGCAGCCAAAGTTCGCCGGCTACTCGCAGGGCCGGCACGTTCTCGTGAAGTTCGCGGATGCGAGCAGTGGCACCGCCGGCCAACGCTGGTGTGACCTGTTGGTATGCGAGTACCTCGCATTGGAAGCGGTTCGCGCTGCCGGTCTTGATGCCGCCGAAGCTGAATGGTTCACCCTGGGAGCCCAGCGTTTTCTGGAGGTCAACCGCTTCGACCGGGTCGGCCCTCGTGGCCGACGTCCCCTGCTATCGCTTGGCGCCATCGACCATGAGCACATCGGCGATGGCGGAAAATGGATCCCGGTGTCCCAACGGCTTCTCGCCGAGGGGCTCATCACACAAGAGGATGATCGAAGGATCCGATGGCTGGATACTTTCGGTCAGCTCATCGGAAACACTGACCGGCACAACGGAAACATCTCCTTTTTCATGGACGCCCCGAAGCGTTTCAGACTGGCTCCCATCTACGACATGCTGCCCATGGTGTTTGCCCCCGCGGGTGGGACGCACCTTGTCCCTCGACCATTCGAGCCCGCGCCTCCGACGTCCCACACCGTGGATGTCTGGGCCGATGCCTCCCGCCATGCGCTGGCGTACTGGGACACGCTCATTGCCTCCCAGGACCTCAGCGAGGAGTTCCGTCAGCGCTGCGTGACCTGCCGGGCACAACTCGAGGAACTCATCGCCCGAGTGCCGGTTCAGGGCACGGTCTGAGCCGTCAGCTCTCTTCGCCTCAGCTCCGGGGTGGCCACCTGGAACTCCGTGGGCAGCATCCTCAGGATGCGTTCGCGGCGGTAACGGGCGTTGGTCAGACGCTGCTCCAGGGCGGCCTTCTCGGCTCGGGCCGCCTTGTCGGGGGTGGCGGTTCGCTGGGTCAGCGCGGCCAACCTTCGCGAGACCTCTTCGATTTCACGGTCGATGAGCACGGGTTGGATGTTTCGCTTCGCCTTCGCCTTGCGGCCCTGGGCGTTGTTCTCAATCCAGACCGGCAGGATTGAAACGTCCCCCAGCGACACCGGGACTCCGGGCTCCGCCCGGGTCAGTCCGACTCTCAGGAGCAGGCTGTCTCTTTTGTCTCCGTCCTTCCCCAGTTGCCCCTTCACGTGCCGGTAGAAGCGGGCCTGGTTCGCCACCAGGTTGCCCAGGGAGTACGCGATGAAACCCCGGCGCCCGGACTTCGTCGTGTAGGCCTCCAGGGGCTGCAGCACGTGCGGATGGTGGCCGATGACCGCGAAGGCTCCTGCTTCCAGGATGGACTGCCCCAAGGCCCGGTCCAGGGGATGCGGCGTGTCCGTGTACTCGCGCCCCCAGTGGCCCAGCACGAAGAGCGCGTCACACTTCGCCGCCGCGGACCGCACGCGCTCCAGGGCCTCCTCCGGCTTCAATCCCCTTCTCGAGGCGTGCTCCGGATAGGGCACCAGCGCCACGTGCGGCGCGTCCGCTTCCTTCGGGTTGCTGAAGCCGTTCAGGCTCCTGCTGAAGGAGAGGAAGCCCAGCTTGAGGCCTCGCACCTCCAGGAACACGGGCTCCCAGGCGGCGTCCTTCGTGGCTCCTGTTCCCGTGTGGCGCAGCCCCGCCGCGTCCAGGTGTTTCAGCGTCTCCACCAGGCCTTCCACGTGTTGGTCTCTTGCGTGGTTGTTGCCCGTGGAGACCACCTTCACTCCGGCGTTCACCAGGGCCTGCGCCATCGCGGGGGGCGCGTTGAAGACCAGCTCCTTCGTGAAGGCCTGGGTGTTGGCCGTCACGGGCGTCTCCAGGTTCACCACGCCCACGTCCGCCGTGCGCAACACGTCCGACAATGGCCCGAAGACGTGGTCCCAGCCTTCGTGGTTGCCCGTGCGCGCGTGGGCCTTCGCCGCCGACTTCACCTCGCCGTGCGGAATCACGTCTCCGCCGAAGACGAGCTCCACTCGCGCGGGCGCGGCCATCCCCCACACCGGGATGAACAACAGCAAGGCCCCCCACCCTCGCATCAGTCCTGCTCCCGCACTCCGATGAAGACTTCCCGGTTCCAGGGGTCCCTGCGCGTCGTCGCGGGACAGCCGGCCTCGCGCATCCACTCCAGCCAGTCGTCACGCCGGAAGAGGCCGAAGCGGTGGCGCTCCTGCGACATGCTCACCGTTCCGTCCGCTTCGCGCAGCAGATAGGCGAACGCGGTCTCGAACGTCTCGTCGTCCGGATCCGGATCCCAGGTCCACATGAGATAACGCATGCCCCGGCCGTCCGGAGAGTCGTGGCCTCCGGACTCGGTGAGGGGCTCGAAGGTCTCCCGCACGCAGTCCGGCAGCAGCACCACCCGGCCTCCCGGACGGCAGTGCGCCGCCGCCGTGTGGACCGTGGCTCGCGCGTCCTCGCGCTCCACCGCGTACATGATGGCGTCGTGCACCATCACCCGGTCGAACGTGCGCCCCAGCCGCAGCGAGCGCATGTCGCCGACCCGGTGTTCGCACTCCGGGTTCACCTTGCGGCTCACCGCCACCATCTCCGCCGAGCGGTCCGTCAGCGTCAGCGTGAAGTGCTTCTTCAGGTGGAAGGCCAGGCTCCCTCCGCCCGACCCCAGCTCCAGCATCGTGCGCGCCGGGCCGTCCTCCGGGTGCAGCATGGGGAGCAGGTCCTCCGCCTCCTCGCCGTACTCCTCCGGTGGCGAGAACAGCGGCCACCAGGAGGCGAGGTCGGTGTAGAGGTGCGGCTCCTCCACGGGAGGCGGAATCACGGTGCGCAACAACGCCATGGATGGCTTCCTCGGAGACGGGTCACCGTTCTACCGCCCGGACAACCCGTGCGTCCATGAGGCCTAGCGGACCTGGATGGCGTCCGCGACCACGTAGGTCCCCGCCGTCACCCAGCGGCTCAGCTGGACCTTGTTCCACCCCGCCGGGAAGCTCCACGTGCCCAGCGTGTTCCACCGCGCGCCGTTGATGGTCTGGTTCACCTTCACGTTCGCCAGCTGCGTGCCGGACGCGTTCGTGACGATGAAGGGCGCCGCCGTGGAGCGGTCCGTCGCCGCCGTCCACCAGGCGTCCACCGTCTTCGTTCCCGCCGCGGACAGGTAGAACCAGAACGTCGCGGGCTCCGACACCGCCGCTCCCGGGGACACCAGGTAGCTGGTGCCGTAGTAGCCCGCCACGTTCGTGGAGGACGCCCAGCTGGTGCCCGTGAGCTGGATGTAGCCCTTCGTCTGGTCGTTGTTCGCGTTGTTGCTGTCGATGACCAGCCCCGTCGATGAACCGCCGCCGGACGTCCACAGGTACGTCACGTCCACCCAGTCGTTGTTCGACATGCCCAGGTCCGTCCAGAACGTCCCGTCCGCGAGGTCGATGCCCGCGGGGTTCGCCGGCCGGCGGCCGAACTGGTCCAAGCCGCCGTTGAAGTTGTCCTGGTAGGCCGCCTGCGCCTCCGGCTTGCCCTGGGGCAGCGTCTTCCACATCTCGCGCACGCTGGACGGGTTCCAGTAGTCGTCCTTCGTGTTCCAGGGGCCCACGTCCCAGACGGACGCCGTCGTGCACTTCGCTGTCTTCGAATAGCAGACGCGCACCTGGTACTCGGAGCCTCCGTTCGACGCGAGGCCTCGCCGCGACGGGAGCGCCACGAAGCGGTCGTTGCTCTTGATGACGTGGCCGTTCGCCGTGGTGCCGCCCACCAGGCCTTCACGGGTGGCGTACACGCGGTAGGTCAGCGGCGCGAGCGTCTGGAGGGATTCCTCGGACGTGCCTTCGCTCCAGCCCTCCAGCGCGACCTCCTGGACCACCGGGCCGCGGCCTCGCTCGTCCGCGACGAGCGCCAGGCGCACCTGCACCTCCGTGCCCGCTCGGGGCAGGTGCACGGCTTCGTCTCCGGTGGCGGTGCGCCATTCACTCCAGGCGCCTCCGGGCATCCGCACTCGCACGTCCACTTCGACGGACTGCCCCATGCCCACGGTCGCCTGGACCCGGGGACGGAAGGTGTCCACGGGCTGGTCGAGCTTGCGGGCCGGGAACTCGAAGAGGCCGGTGAGCCGGCTCAGGCCTTCGGGGCGGCGCATCACGGCGTTGGGTTCGTAGAGCAGCCCGTCCCGCGTGCCCACGAGCTCCGACGTGCCCGTTCCGGCGGAGAGGTTCTCCGTCCAGCGCTGCGAACCGGGCTCCGCTTCCGCGACTCCCTCCGCGAAGACCGCGCCCAACATCACCGCCATCAGGGTGGACCGCCACGACGCGCGCATGCCTGGACTCCCGGGAAATGGATAAAAACGTTTAGACCGCTCAACGTTTAAATCCGTCTTTCCCGGTTCTCAAGAGCCAAGGCGTGAAACAGCGTTGGCTCAGTGCATCACGTCCCGTTGATGACGGAACGGAGCCACGGCGTGTACGTGGCCACGTTGGTGAACACGGAGAACGTGTTGCACTGGCTGGAGCCGAAGTCGCTCGTAATCCCATACAGCTTGCCGTTGTAGGCCAGCGGGCCTCCGTCATCCCGCGTGCAGACGTTCGCGGTGGTGCTTGGCGCCGTGCACAGCATCGCGCCGCTGACGAAGGTGCTTCCCACCAGGTCGCGGCAGGTGGCCGCGGAGGTGATGCTCAGGTTCACGCGCTTGAGCGCTTCGGAGGTGGGGGCCGTGGGCGTGCGGCCCCAGCCGCTCGCGACGTACGGCGCTCCCAGGGGCGCGGGCGCGTCCGGCAGCGTCAGCGGCTGTATGGCCTGGGACAGGTTGAAGGGCTGCGCGAGCTGGAGGAGCGCGACGTCGTGGGCCGACCCGTCGTAGGACGGGTGCAGCACCTTGCGCGACACCGCGCGGTACTGCTCGTCCACCTCCACCGTGCCCAGCCGCAGGTCTCCCGCGTAGACGCGCATGGACGCGGGCGTGACGCCCTGGACGCAGTGGGCGGCCGTCACCACCCAGCCGGCCCGGATGAGTGTGCCGCCGCAGGTGAACGCACCCGACACGTGGAGGCGCACCTGGTGGGGCAGTTCGTACCGGGCCGCGAGGCCCCCGCCGATGATCTCCTGGGTCTGGACGCCCAGACTGTCCGCCTCGTCCGGCGCCCCACCACAGGCGATGACTCCCAGGGACACCAACGCGGATGCGAAACGGAGTGTCGTCATGCGGTGAGACATGAATCATTCATGCCTCCCCGTCAATCGGGCAAATCAGGACTATCCTACTTCGTGCCGAAGAGGCGGTCTCCCGCGTCTCCCAGGCCCGGCAGGATGTAGCCGTGTGAGTCCAGCTTCTCGTCGATGGCGGCGGTGTAGACGCGCACGTCGGGGTGGTGCTCGCGCAGGTTCGTCAGGCCCTCCGGACATGCGAGCAGGCAGACGAAGCGCAAGGAGCCGGGGCGGCTTCGCTTCACCCTCTGGAGCGCCGCCACCGCGGAGTTGCCCGTCGCGAGCATCGGGTCGCAGACGATGACGTCGCGGTCCTCCAGGTTGGCGGGCACGCGGTAGTAGTACTCCACCGCGCTCAGGGACTCCGGGTCCCGGTAGAGGCCGATGTGGCCGACTCGCGCGGAGGGGACGAGCTGGAGCAGGCCGTCCAGGATGCCCTGCCCCGCTCTCAGGATGGGCACCAGCACCAGCTTCTTGCCGTCCAGCGCCCAGCCCGTGGTGCGCGCCATGGGCGTTTGGATCTCCTCCTCGCGCAGCTTCAGGTCCCGCAGCGCCTCGTACCCGAGCAGGAGGGAGATCTCCTCCAGCAGCGCCCGGAAGGCCGCCGTGCTCGTGTCCGTCCTGCGCATCACCGTCAGCTTGTGCTTCACCAGCGGGTGATCCACCACCGTGCAGTTCGGGAAGTCCATGCGTCCTCCTGTTTGGATTCGTGTTTCAGAACACCGTGCCGTCACTGCGGATCCGGATGGGGGGCACGCCTCCAGGGCGCAGCTCCGCCGCCACCCGGCGACCCGCCGTCCACGTGCCGCCCTGGAGCACCTTCGCCAAAGGCAGCTCCTCCGCGCTCAATTCCAGACGCCCCCGCACCAGCGCGGCCACGCGGTCCAGCAGCGCCACCGTCAGCGCCCGCCACTCCACGATGGGCGGATCTCCCGGGGCGAAGGCCTCCGTCGTCAGGCGCGGGTCCTGCGGCACCAGCACCCCCAGGTCCACGAAGAGGCCTCCGTTGCGGTACTCCGGCAGACCGGTGAGCGCGTCCAGCTCCGTCACCGTCACCCCCGCTTCCGCCAAGGGCTCCACCAGCGAGTACGCCAACCACTGGGACAACTTGTGGAAGGGCACCAGCGCATCCGCGCTCCCCGGCGGCCCGAGCGCTGGATGCGGCCACACGTCCCCCAGGTTCACGCCGTCCACCGTCGTGCGCCCCGGCCAGATGGGGCCCAGCACCTCCAGCACCGTGCCCAGCACCTCCGCGGCCCTCACGCTGCGGCGGTGCGCGGCCAGCATGTCGAACAGCGTGCCCGGCCTGGGCAGCACCCGCGACAGCGCCTGCAACAGATGCAGCCGGCCCTCCACCCCGAGCAGCGGGTTGGACTCCGACACCTGGAAGCCTCGCTCCAACTGCTCGCGCGTCATGCGGCCCAGCGCCTCCGCGTCCGCGCGCAGCGGCCGGTCCGGGTCGGAGGAGAAGGCGCCCGCCATGAACATGCGCAGCGACGCCACCGCCAGCCCCTCCGAGCGCACGTACGACGCGCCCCCGGTCTCCTGGTAGCGCCACGCCGGTCCGCTGCCCGCGTCCAGGAGCACGCTCACCACGCCCAGGTCCACCTTCGCCCGCGCGCGCTCCTGCGGCGGCAGGGAGGCCAGCCTCGCATCCAGCTGCGCGAGCCTGGGCACGCCTCCCGCGTCGAAGTGCCTCCAGCGGCTGTGCACCGGGATGTCCAGCCGGGGGTACGCCTCGTGCGTCACCGCCAGCACCCGGTCCACCACCGTGGGCAGCCGGGACGGTTCCACCCGGAAGTACTCCAGACGTCCGGCGAGCCCCAGGTCCAACACCTGGTGACAGCGCTCACGGATGGCCGCCGGGCTGCGCAGCCACGCCACCGTGGGGGACACCTCCTGCACCCGGATCGCGTCAAGCATCGAGGTCCCGTCCCTTCACCTGTGCCAGCGCCCCCGCGTCCGCCACCGGCCCGCGCGTGAAGTAGCCCGCCGCCTTCTTCGCCTCCATCTCCACCCTGGCGTCGGCCGGAATCAGCCCGTCCGGGATGGGGACGCGTTCGAGGATTTCAATGCCCGAGCGCACGATGGCGTCGTGCTTCATGTCGCTCATGGAGATGAAGCGGTGGATGCGCGTGATGCCCAGCCAGTGCAGCACGTCCGGCATCAGCTCCTGGAAGCGCATGTCCTGCACGCCCGCCACGCACTCCGTGCGGTGGAAGTACGTGGCCGCGGAGTCTCCGCCCTCCTGGCGCTTGCGCGCGTTGTAGACGAGGAACTTGGTGACCTCGCCCAGCGCGCGGCCCTCCTTGCGGTGGTAGACGATGAGCCCCACCCCGCCCTGCTGCGCCATCCGCACGCCCTCCTCGATGCCGTGCACCAGGTAGGGCCGGCAGGTGCAGATGTCGCTGCCGAAGACGTCCGAGCCGTTGCACTCGTCATGCACCCGCGCCGCCAGCGGCACGTCCCGGTCCGCCAGCGAGGCGATGTTCCCAAACACATACAGCGTCAGCCCGCCGATGGGCGGCAGGAAGACGTGCAGGTCCGGGCGGGTGATGAGCTCCGGGTACATGCCTCCGGTGTGCTCGAAGAGGCCGCGGCGCAGCGCGCCCTCCGTGAGGCCGAAGCGCTCGGCGATGCCAGGCAGGTACCAGACGGGCTCCACCGCGGCCTTCACCACCTTCACGTCCCCGTTGGCCGCCACCAGGTCGCCGTCCACCTTGAGGCGCCCGGAGGCGATGGCCTCGCGCACCTCCGGCATGTTGATGTGGGCCCGGGTGACGGCGATGGTGGGCCGGTAGTCCACGCCCTGCTCGGCGTAGGCGCGGAACACCTGCGAGGCCACCGCGCCCCAGGGGTCCAGCGACACGATGCGCTTGGGGTCGCTCCACTGCGGATACGGCCCCACCTGCGCCGCGGGCGAGGTGTTGGTCAGGTCCGCCTTGTGGTCCTGCGGCAGCTTGCCCGCGGACACCGCCAGCGCGCGGTAGATGGAGTACGCGCCCGAGTGCGTGCCGATGACGTTGCGGTTCGCGGGGTCGGAGAGCGTGGCCACCACCGGACCCCGGCGCAGCGGCTCCGATTCCCCCCAGCGAAGGGGGACTCCGGGGGCCTGACCATCGGGATGGGACGTAAGACGGATGTGATTGACCGGCTTCTTGTCAGCCATGGCGTGCACCCTCCTCGCGGGGCGCGTGGGAAAGGACAGACGTCTGCGGATGGGGCGAAGCGGCGTTTCGTCAGCTCATCCAGGAGCCGTCGGTGCGCGCGGACCACTTGCGCGTCACCTTCTTCAACTGGCTCCAGAAGTCGAGGCTCGACGGGCCGGTGATGTCCCCGTGGCCGAACTTCGATTCGCCCGTCCCCCCGAAGGAGAAGGGCTCACGCGGCACCGGTACGCCCACGTTCACGCCCACCATGCCGGCCCGGGCGCCCTCCACCACCGACTGGGCCACCGCGCCGTTGGTGGTGAAGATGGACGCCGCGTTCCCATAGGGCGACGCGTTCTCCACCGCGAGCGCCGCCGACAGCGTGGGCACCCGCACGATGGACAGCACCGGGCCGAACAGCTCGCGCCGCGCGGCCTCCATGTCCGGGCGCACGTGGTCCAGCACCGTGGGCCCCAGCCAGTGGCCGTTCGCGTAGGCCTCGCCCGCGGGGCGCTTGCCGCGCCCGTCCAGCAGCACGCGCGCTCCGTCCGCCTGGGCCCTGGCGATGGCCGTCTCCAGCCGGTCCACCGCGCCCCGGCCGATGAGCGCTCCCATGCCCGGGCCGGCCTCCAGGCGCGAGGCGCGCCGGAGGATGTCGTCCACCAGCGGCTGCACGTCCCCCACCGCGAGCATCACGCTGGCCGCCATGCAGCGCTGGCCCGCGCAGCCAGTGAACGAGTCCACCACCGCTTGCGGCGTGAGCTCCGGATCCGCGTCCGGCACGACGATGAGGTGGTTCTTCGCGCCGCCCAGCGCCAGCACGCGCTTGCCGTGGCGGCTGCCCTCCACGTAGACGTGCCGTGCGACCGGGGATGAACCCACGAAGGCCAGCGCCTTCACGTCCGGGTGCTCCAACAGCGCGTCCACCGCGGGCTTCGCGCCGTGCACGACGGAGAAGACGCCGGGCGGATAGCCGGCCTCCACCATCAGCTCACCCAGCGCGGTCGCGGTGAGCGGCACCTTCTCCGACGGCTTGAGGATGAAGGCGTTGCCCACGGTGACGGCGATGGGGAACAGCCACAGGGGCACCATCGCGGGGAAGTTGAAGGGCGTGATGCCGGCGACGACGCCCAGGGGCTCGCGGCGGTATTCGCAGGTGACGCCGCGGCTCACCTCCAGGTGCGCGCCGCTGTCCAGGTTCTGCAGCGACAGGGCGAAATCACAGACCTCGATTCCCTTGAGCAGGCCCGCGCGCCCCTCCGCCACGGTCTTGCCGGATTCGCTCGCGGCCAGGTGCGCGAGGCGTTCCAGGTGGGTTTCGAGCAGCGCGCGGAAGCGTTGCAGGAATTGGGTGCGCTCTCGCAGCGGGGTGGCTCGCCAGCCCGGCGCGGCGGCCTTCGCGGCCTCCACCGCCTGGGCGACACCGGAGGCGGGCGTCAGCGGCACCCGGCCGATGAGCGTGCCTGTGTAGGGACTGCGGACCTCCTGCGCGGACGCTCCGGCCGGAGAGACCCACTCTCCGCCCACGAGGTTGCGACAAGAGACGACGCTCTCGGGTAACCGAACAAAGGACACGCGCGCACCCCCCCGGTGTTGCGTGACGAATTGGCCGGCAAGGATAGACGCAAAGCCGGAAGCCAGGGCAAGGCGGGGGGCGTCACCGTGCCCTCGCTTGATCGGAAGCGATGGATCTCCCCAGGTTGCTGTGTCGCAAACCCGACCGATGCTTGGGTGCGCGGACGTGCGCGCCGCGCTTCGTCAGGCCTGGGAGAGCATCCGCTGGTGCCGCTCCGACAGGGTGGTGGTGTCCGTGAGGGCGCGCAGCTCCGCGATGGCGGTGGCGTCCTCGGTGTCCGGGTTGAGGCCGAGCGAGATGGCCTCCAGGTACAGCTCCAGCGACAGGAGGAAGCGTGAGTCGGCGGTGAGCGGATCTCCCTGCTCGCGCATCAACTCGCCGTCCTCGCGCACCAGCTTCGCGAGCATTCGCGTGCGCGAGGCGGTGCCGAGCAGGCGCGAGGTGGACTCGGCGTCCGCGAGGGTGAGCGCGCCGTACTCCATGCCCAGCACGGTGAGCGCCGTCTCGCGGATGTAGTTGCGTGCGTCCCCGTACCGCTTCTCCTTCCGGGCCTTGAGGATGCTGGCGATGGCGGCGACGAACTGCTCGACGGCGCGCTCGATGAAGTCCTTGCGGAGGGACATGGGCCTCGCAGGGTAAGCCCGACTCGGGGCGTCCGCACGTTTCCCACCCCGGGGGCACCCTCCTGTCACATGAGACCCAGGAGGTTTCTTGTTTTCAGTGCCTTGGCGTGAGGGGGAAGTGTCCGGCGGACGCACTCCGGGTGGCCGGGAAGCGCGGCCTCAGTCCGCGATGGACCACGAGTCCGCGCAGGGCTCGATGTCCTCCAGGAGCGCTTCGCGGGAGGACGTCCCGCTCCGGAGCGCCGGCCCCGAGTCCTCCGCGAGGGCGGTCGTGGAACCCAGCAGCATGCACATCGAGGCAACGACAGTCAGCAATCGCTTCATTGGCAATGCTAAAGATTTCACTCCAAAGGAGTCAGGCCATGCCCCTGTCCATCATGAAGTCTGGGATTCGCGCCGCCATGCTGCTGTCTGTCTGCCTTGCCGGGAGGACTGTCTGGAGCGAGGAGGTCCAGCTCAGCGTCCAGGACGTGCCCCAGCCGCTCGCCGCCGCGGTGAAGCAGCTGGAGACCCGCGAGGGGTGGGGCATCACCTATGAGGAGCCGCCCGGCCAGCCCTCGCCGAAGGGGGCCATCCTCCTGACCTATACCGTCACGGATGCCACCCGGACGGATTCGAAGCTCCAGGAGGAGGTCCTCACGCGACTGCTCGCGCGACAGGCCGGGAAGGACGCTCCTCGCTTCCGGCTGGTGCAGGCCGGAGGGCTCTGGCACATCACCCCCGAGCAGGGCTCTCCGCTGGAGACCCCCATCACCCTGCCCCGTCAGGAGCGCCCCCTGGGAGAGGTGCTGCAACGCCTCTGCGCGGAGGTGACAAAGCAGAGCGGCGCGCAGGTCGAGCTGGGGAAGACGACCGGACTGCGGCTGGAGACCCGGGTCACCCTGGAAGCCGTGACCCGGGAGCCCGCCCGGGTCGTACTGGCGAGGCTGCTCAACACCCTGCCCCAGCGCGCGGCGTGGACCCTGCGCACCCAGGGCCCGGAGCGGAAGTTCGTCCTTTCTCCCCACCGGATCTTCCGCCTCACGGGGGGTACGCCGGGGCCGGCTCCATCGAAGTAAACCCACCCGTGACCTCTGGATGATGAGGGCTTCCGGCGGAATGGAACGACCAGCCCCAGGGTCTGGTTGCGTATCCATTTCAAGCGCGGATCCACGGCAGTCCCGGGTGATTCGCGCACCCCCCGACGTCATTCATCTGGAGAGTCACCGTGGGAGCGCCTTTCGCTCGCGCACAGCTGCGCCCGTTGTCCGAGGCACCGGTCCTGGAATGGGAGATCCGGTGGGACATCACCGACTCCGAGCGCATCCGCATCATCCTCGCCACCGCCGCCGCGCTGGGCTCTCCCGCCCTCTTGCGACGGGGGAGCGCGTCGTCGCCGCTGCGGCTGGAGACGCTGGAGCTGGAAAGCGGAGTCCTCCACTGGTCCGGGCTGACGGTGGATCCAGGCACGAATGCGTGGGAGGTGGAGGTGTTCGGCCATGGCTGCGTCTACCGGATGCTCCTGTCCGGTGAGCCCGCGGAGCCTGGGACGTGGGTAACGCCACTGCCGCGTCAGTTGCTCCAGCTGCGCCGCCGGGCCCACCGGCGTGCTCCCGCGCCTCCGGACCTGCGCTTGCGTCTGCCATTGCCGGGCTGGCTGGGCCGGGAGCGCGACGCGGTGGACGTGTCCCTGCATGGGATGGCGCTGCGGCTGGGGGCCGGGGAACGCCTGTCACCGGGCCGCGTGCTCCAGCCCATCGAGCTGCGCACGGCGGCGGGTGAGGTCCTGTCGCTGCGCGGGGAGGTGCGCCATGTGTCGGACCGCGCGGATGGGGAGCTCCAGTGCGGGCTGCTCGTGACGCCGCTGACCTCCATGGACACGGAGCGATGGCAGGCATTGGTGGCCCGGGCGCTCCACCCGACGACGTGCACCGACGGCGCGCGGGTGGAGGAGCAGTGGCGGCTGTTCATCGACTCCGGCTACTTCAACCTGGCGGGCCGGTCCGTGGAGGACTTCGAGTCGCGGCGGCGGAGCTTCATCGAGCTGGGCCGCCGGGCCGGTTCGATGGGCTCGGTCCTCACCGAGGTGGTGTGGCCTTCCGAGCGCGGCGTGGAGGCGACCCTCTCCACGATGAAGCCCTACCGCTCCGTGTGGATGGTGCACCAGCTGGCGCGGCGTCAGGACGCCACGCGGTTCGAGCGCCTCAAGGGCCAGATGTTGCGCGACCTGTACGCGCACTGCGTGGAGCACGCGCAGCGGGACCCCGGGTTCCGGTGGTTCGCGGCGTACGTCGAATCCACCGTGCCCTTCACGTATCGCTCGCACGTTGGGTTCGCCGAGCGCATGGCGGCGACGGGCCGGACGCTGCTGTTGCCCATGCGAATGATTGACGTCGAGTGCGGCGATGCGCCGGCTTCGTCCGTGCCAGGCCTGGAGCTGGGGCCCGCGACGGAGGAGGAGCGGCGGCTCTTGGTGGAGCGCATCGCCCTCACCCGCCCTGCCCCCTACGCCGAGGCGCTGGACCTGCGCCTGGACACGCTGGACCTGCGGGACGTGACGCGGGCGTGGCAGGCGGTGGGCCTGGAGCGTGAGCGGCACCTGCTGGTCGCCCGGGAAGGCGCGAAGCCGGTGGCCGTGGCCATCCTGGAGTCGGGGCCGCCGGGGACCAATCCCTTCGGGCTGCTGGACTCCGTGCGGCTGTTCGCGCTGTCACCGCGAGCGCGGCTGGCCTACCCGGCGCTGATGGACGGCGCGCGCAGCTGGTTCGCGCAGCGCTTCCGCGACGTCTTCACCTTCCTGGCCGAGGAGCCCGGCGACGTGGAGGCCGCGGGCCTGCACGACGCGGCGCCCGACGCGAAGCCCGCCCTGTGGCTCATCCCCTCGGACCTCGCTTCCGGATTCCTTGAACACATCCACGAGCAGACGGCCCCCCGTCCGCACTTCCACCCCCAGAAGGAACTGTCATGACCCTCATCCAGACGCACTACCTGCCGCACGCCCTGCCCACCCGCGCCCGCCTGGACACGGAGCCCGTCGTGCGCGAACTCCTGTCGCCGGACATCTCGCCGGACCTGATGGCGCGCTTCCTCATCGAGTGGTCCGCCCGGGGCGCGTACATGACCGAGCCCGTGGACGGGTGGATCCGTGGCGCGGGTGAGCGCTGCATCGCGCTGGGGCAGGAGAAGGTGGGCCGTCAGCTCATCACCCACGCGAAGCACGAGGCCGGCCACCACCTGATGACCATCGCGGACGCGCGCGTGCTGACGGCGCGGTGGAACGCGGGCCACTCGCGGAAGCTGGACGCGGATGCGCTGGTGGCCCAGGCGCCCACGGCCGCGATGCGCGAGTACCGGCAGGTGCACGACGAGGCCATCACCGGCGACCTGCCGCTGGGCCAGGCGGCCATCGAGTACGAGGTGGGCTACCTGGCGGTGGTGCTGGTGCCGCGCATCCTGGCGCGCGTGCGCGAAGTGGTGGGACAGGAGACGCTGGACTCGCTCACCTTCCTGCGAGAGCACGCGGAGGTGGACGTGGGCCACACCGCGCTCAATGAGCGGATGATGGAGGGGCTTCTGGGCACCCACCCCCAGGAGGGCCCGCGGCTGGCGTCGTTCGGTTCGCGCGGGCTGGATTGCTACCTGCGCTTCCTGGCGGACTGCATGGACGCCGCGCGCCGGAGCCTGGAGGGCGTCACGGCGGTGGCGGCCTGAGCAGCCTCACGGGGCCGCGTGGCTCCGTGAGGCCCAGTATTCGCGCTGCGCGGGCACGGAGACGAACTCACGCTCCGGATAGCGCAGCGCGGTCAGCTTGCCTCCGAAGACACAGCCCGTGTCCACGCAGACGGTGTTGTTCACCCACTCGGACTCCGGCACGGGGGTGTGGCCGTACACGACCATGGCCTGCCCCTGGTAGTCGCGGGCCCAGTCGGCTCGCACCGGCAGGCCGTAGGCGTCCGCTTCGCCCGTGGTTTCTCCGTAGAGGGCGAAGTCACGCACCTCCGGGGTGTCCCGGCCGTGCATGGGCGCCTTCAGGCCCGCGTGCGCGACCACCAGGCGGCCGTCGTCCAGGACGTAGTGCGGCGAGCGGGCCTCGATGAAGTCGGCGACCGCCTGGGAGAACCCGGGCGGCTCTCGCTCCAGCTGCTCCAGCGTCATCGCGAGGCCGCGCCCCACGCGCACGTCCTTGCCACGCAGCTTCTTGAGCAGCTTGAACTCGTGGTTGCCCGGCACGCACAGCGCCGTGCCTGCCTCGACCATGCCCATCACCAGGCGCAGCACGTCCGTCACGCCGGGACCGCGGTCCACCAGGTCGCCCAGGAAGACGACCTTGCGGCCGGCGGGCGTGGCCACGTCGAAGCCGGGGCTTCCGTCCGCTCGCGGCGCGACCGTGTAGCCCAGCTCCGTCAGCAGGGACCGCAGCTCCGTGAAGCAGCCGTGGATGTCTCCGATGATGTCGAAGGGGCCGTGCTCGTCGTGGCGGCGGCTGGGCAGCGGGCGGTGCTCGAAGGCCACCGCTCCGACGGCTTCCGGCGTGAGCACGTGCACGTGCCGGATGCCTTCCTTCGTCAGCCCCTTCAGCGCGTTCTGGAGCTGCTGCACCTGGTTGCGCAGGGCCTTGGGACTGGCGTGCGCACCGGTGCGCGTGCGGTTTCGCTCCAGACAGAGCGCCTCCGGCGTGTCCAGGGCCACCGCGACCAGGGCGACGTGGTGCTCGCGCGCCAGGGTGACGTAGTGGCGGCGCGACTCGGCGCTCAGGGGCACTCCGTCGATGACGGTGAGCGTGCCCTTCGCGAGCCTTCGCGCCACCTCTTCGTGGAGCCTGGTTTCATTGCCCGTGCCGGGCAGCACGTCTTCCGGGAGGAAGTGCGCGTTGGCGAGGGTGGACTTGCCGGAGCCGGAGGGGCCCAGGAGCAACACGAGCGACTGCTCGGGAATGGGAATCATCATGATGGGAACACCGGGTGGGGGGTCGGCGTACCGACCGGCGCCCCTTCCGGGGCAGGACGCACGCCACGACTCCGGCGCGCGATCCCCTCCGGTGCCCGGGTCATGCGAGCGTTCGCGGACCCTCCGGCGTCAGACGGGATGCGCTCTCCACGGTTGAACGCGTTCCCGCCTGACATGCGTCACTTCAGGGGCAGCAGGTACGCCTCCAGGAACACGTCCGGGAGGCGGTCCATGTCGCCTTCCGGCGTCCGCTGGTAGCCGCGGCGCTGGTACATGCGCGCGACGCCCTCCGCGCCCCGGCGGACGTGGAGGGAGATGGCGTCCACGCCCCAGCGCTTCGCGAGGACCTCCGCCTCCGCCAGCAGCGGCTGGGCCAGGCCCTGGCCGTGGTAGCGCACCGAGGTGGCCAGGGCGCGCAGGTCCGCCGTGCGGGGCAGCCAGGCTTCGGTGCCGGGCGCTTCGGGCGGGTACAGGGCCACGGTGCCGGCGACCTCTCCGTCCACCTCCGCCACCAGCATGGTGCACACCTTGCGCCGGGAGGCGACGTCGCGCAGGAACGCCTTGCGCTCGGCGGAGTAGACGACCTCCGGCAGCTTCTTCGCGTACTGCGTGACGTAGGCCTCCACCAACAGCTCGCCAATCGCCTGGTCGTCCTCGGGCCGCGCCTCGCGGATGACGGCTCGCTTCACCACGTCCGTGCTCATGCGCCGCCCTCTAGCATGACGGCGCGGACCTTGAGCGGCGCTTCCAGGCAGGCAGCCAGGGTTGTACCTCCCCTGTCCGACATGGGTCCGACCTGGCGACCCCGACCGGGCGCCCGGGACGCGATGCTCCAAAACCTGTCCGACTGTCGGACAGGTTTTCGCGGTGTGCCTCCGGCAGGGAGGCCCCTTCCTGGCGCGTTGCGGCAGGCGTGCGCGATTCGCCTGCCGTCCCTGTGGCTACTTCTTCCGCGCGGGTACGGTCACGCGGGCTCGCTGACGGCGCATGCCTCCGAGCGCCCAGCCCGCGAACAACAGGCCTCCCGCGACCGCTGCCGTGCCACCGCCGCCCGTGGTGCAGCCTCCTGCCTGGGCGTCGGCCACCGCGTCCGGTGCCACATCGGAGCTGGAGCCGGGCGAGCCCCTCGACGGTCCTCCCGCGGCCTCCTCCGGCAGGGGCAGCGTGCCTCCGTCCGTCGACGTCTGCGTGCCTGCATCCGGCTGCTGCGTTCCCGCGTCCGGCGTCGGAGTGGCGGTCAGCTCTTCGTAGCGCTGGATGAGCTTGAGCCTTGCCGCGTCGAACGCGGCGCCGTCGTCCGTTACCCGCGACGCGGCGGGGATCAGGTCCCTGGCCACCTTGCGCGCGTAGTCCGGGTCTCCCGCGTCACTCACCGCCTTGAGCCATTCGTAGTCCTGCATGCCCTGACGGATGAGCTTGAGCCGCAGCGACGCCACCGGCACGTCTGTCTTTCCTCCAATGGCTTTCGGCGTGCCCGGATAGAAGAGCGTCCCGTCCCCGTTGCCGTTGAAGCGGTACTGGTCCTCCCACGCCGTGGAGAGCATGCCCACCGTCTGGTAGTAGAGCTCGCCCGTCGCGCCCTGCAGGAACGTCACCCACTCCATCGCTCGCGCCTTCGCCGCCGACCGGTCCAGCATGTACGACGGCCAGCCCGCGCCCGGCTTGTTCTCCGGCGCGTTGGTCCCATACGCACAGCCGTGGCTCATGCAGCTCTGATACATCCACAATTCAGTTCCCGGACGCTTCAGGAAGTCCGTGTACGTCCCGCGCTGGTCGCCCCGGAAGCTCGCTTCCGTTCCGTCCAGGTGGTTCACCAGTGGCACCGCCACGTCCACCTGGTCCTCCAGCGTGTTGGCCCTCAGCTCGCGCGAGTTCGTCGTCAGCATCGTGCGCAGCCCGGGCGCCGCCTGGCGCACCAGGTCTCCGTTCGCGTGCACCTGCGGGAAGGTCGTGCCGTAGGGCGGTTCGTCCCCCAGCTGCACATAGGCGCGGTCCAGCCAGCCCTTCGCCTTCATGTGCGCCGTGAAGTTCTTCAGGTTCGCCGCGTCGAGCGGACCCACGTACTCCAGGCTCGTCATCCGCGCGCCCTGCAACCGGTTGGGCGCCGTGCCCTCCAGGTACGGTCCCCACGTCGCGTCGAAGCCGCTCCACTCCGGCGGCCACGGCTTGCGCGGGAAGAGGCTGGACAGCGTGAAGCGGTGCTCCAAGGCCATCCGCTGGTAGCGCGCGAGCAGCGGCTGCAGCTCCTCCGGCGTGCAGTCCTCGCGGCCCGTGTGCGCCCGGCACACGTGCGGCGGCCAGAGCAGGAACGCCGAGGACAGCGAGGACGTGCTCGGCAGCGCCGCGTCCACCACCGTCAGCCTCGCCGTCACCTGCCGCTGGAAGCCTCCGTCCGCCTCCACCATCACCGTCCCCACGTAGTCGCCGGGCGGCGCGCCGGCGGGCACGTGCACGTCCACCCAGAGGGCTCGCGCCTCCTTCGCCGGCACGTCGAAGGGAAAGGCGCTCCGCGTCTCACCGGCGATCTCATCCGTGTCCGGCACCAGCCCGTCCGGCCACGCGCCCACCGGCTCTCCCGCCACCGATGCCTGCTTCGTGGTGACCAGCGCCTCGCGGTACAGCGTCACGTCCGGACCCTTCAGCGTAGCGGGCCCCTCCAGCGCGGGCAGCTTCGCGCGCACGCCCTCGAGCCCCGTGTCACCTCCGTGCAGGGCCACCTGGAAGGAGACGAACTCGTTGCGCGCGGCGGTGAGGCGCACCTCGGTGGCGCTCCTTGCGGCGGTCCCCGGCCGCACCTTCACCATCATCCCCTCGCCCCACACGGCGGGCCCGGCCGCGAACACCGGCAGGCCCACGGTCAGCGACAACAGCGCGGCAAGGAACGGTCGAATCGAAGGCATGAAGAGACCAACGCGACCCGGCCCTGGCTGCCTTCCCGCACAGGGCATCCCCTGTCAGCCCGTCAGGCAGCCAACCGAGGGCCTGGCTTCAAGGCATCACAGGAAGTCGCCGATGAGCCCCGGGAGCTGCTCGGCCAGCTTCTGAAGCAGGCCCCGCCGCTTCCAGCCGTGCCAGTGGACCTCCGCCGAGTGCGTGAGGTCCTGCTCGAAGGCCTTCGCCAGCTCCTCCGCCAGCACCGGATCCTCCACCATCACCGAGCCCTCGTCGGTGTGACTGAGCGCCAGCGGATCCATGTTCGTGGAGCCCACGACGCACAGCGTGTCGTCCGCGACCAGCGTCTTGGAATGCATCATCGAGATCTCGTACTCGTAGATGCGCACGCCGGCCTCCAACAGCCGCGCGTAGGACGCCCGCTGCGCGTTGTACACGGGCTTCACGTCGTGGTAGCGGCCGGGCACCAGCACCCGCACGTCCACGCCCTCGCGCGCCTTGAGGATGAGCATGTCGCTGATGGCTTCCGACGGGATGAAGTACGAGTTGGCGATCCACAGCCGGTGCTTCGCGGCGGCGATGGACAAGAGCCACATCCTCGACGCATCCGAGAGGAACCGGTGACCGGTGCTGGCGACGAAGACGGCGCGCGCGTTGCCCGCGGGCGCGAGGTCCGGGAAGGACTCCGGGGGCAGGAAGGGACCGCCGGACTCCTGCCAGTTCTGCGCGAAGGCCAGCTGGAAGCCTCGAACGGCGGGGCCTCGCACCCGCACGTTGGTGTCCCGCCAGGTCTCCGGCGCGTCGCCGTTGCCCAGCCAGCTGCGCCAGATGCCGAAGCCGCCCGTCAGCGCGGCCTCGCCGTCGCGGATGACCATCTTGCGGTGCATGCGCGCGCGGATCCGCACGGCATCCAGCGACGTCACCGCGCCCTGATAGGGCCGGTAGATGCGCACGTCGCAGCCCGCGTCCGCGAGCACCGGGGCCACGACCTCGAAGTTCACGCTGCCCAGCGGATCCACGATGACCCGGCACTGCACGCCGGGAGCCCGCTCGCGCAGCGCGATGAGCAGCCGGTCCGACGGGATGCCCGGACGCCAGATGTAGCTGGCGATGTGGATGCTGGAGCGGGCCGCGCGGATCTCCTCCTCGATGACGTCGAAGACCTGGCCGTTCTGCACCAGCTCCGCGGCGTTGCCGGGCTCCATCGGGATGCCCAGCGTCTGCTCGAAGGCGAGGTCCCGTTCCGCCGGGTCCTCCGGCAGCGCGCGCAGGCGCAGGTCCTGTCGGTGGTTCGGGTAGGGACACCCCGCGGCGAGCAGGGCGAGCAGGATGGGCCAGACCAGCCGCACGGCCGCAAAGCTAGGGCAGCCCCCGCCCTTCCGCATCCACCGTGTGTCCCGGAGTCGCGGAAGCACATCGATGGACAGGGACACCGTCCACCCGCTGACGGTTGAGCCCCGTCGCACGAGAGCCCGGTGGTGCTGGACGCGCCGCGTGCGCACTGCTGGGTGCGGACTCGCGGGGAGGACGGACACGGCATGGGGCAGCGGGAGATGGCACCAGCGCGCGGGGCGCTCCTGTTGCTGGGCCTGTTGGGGGCACCGGCCGCGGGGGCCTCCGTGTGGATGCAGGACGTGCCGCCCCCGGAGGATGTTTCACCTGTCTCACCCGCGCAGCCCGAGCCTCCTCCGCCTCCTTTGACGCCCACCGTCCTGGATGCGCCGCTCCTGGGCACGGAGCCTCCGCCACCCGCGGTGCCGCCGCGTCCGCTGCGGCCCTTCATTCCGCACGGCGAGCCCGACACGGAGGCGCCGTTGTCCGCCGGCACGTGGGCCGCGCATGGCGGGGTCACGCTGCTGCCCCTGGGCGCCGTCTGGGCCGCGACCCGCGTGGGCGGCGACACGCGCCTGGGCGCCACCGCCGCGGAGGCCGCCGCGGGCACCGTGCTCGCGTCACTTCCGGGGCGCTTCCTCTTCGTGCATCCCTCCTATCCGCAAGGCCGGTGGATGGAGCTGGAGGTGGGCGCGTTCGGCGCGGCGATGGTCGTCACGCCGCCCATCGCCGCGCTGGGCACGTGGGGCATGGGCGAGGTCGCGTTCAACGACAGCCAGGACCGCGGCCACGCGTACCTGGGCGCGCTCGGCGGCGCGACCGTGGGAATGCTGCTGGGCCTCGCCGCGCATGAAGGCTTGAAGCACCTGGCCGGCAGCAGCGAGCGGCTGGACTTCGTGCGCCGCTACCTCGCGTTCTCGCTCATCGGCACGGGCGCGACGGTGGGCTACCAGTGGAGCCGCACCCCCACTCCCAGGCCGTGACGCATCGTTTCGCCGCACCGGCGTTTCAATTTTCTTCCCGCGTGCGGCGCCCTGGCGCCCCGCCCTCCGCGCGTGCGCGCGTGCCTGCAAACTCGCCAGTGGTGTTGTCAGTCCCGGTCCCTAGAGTGCTCCGTGCAGCGCCAACACAACGTAGGGAGACGACACCATGCAGGCTCGCAAGAACGTCCGTCGCATCGCCTTCGTCCTCGCCGCCGCCGCCACCGTGATGGGCCTGGGCATCGCCGCCACGCCGTCCTCCGCCGACGCGCAGGACTGCACGCCCACGTGTTTCAAGAACCCCATCACCGGGCAGATCACCTGTACGTACCCCTGCCCGTAGTCCCGGGCCGGACACGACCGTGATGTGAAAAAGGCCCCTCCCGCTTCATGCCGGGACGGGGCCTTCTTCATGCGAAGAAGCGTGCGCGCTACTCCGTGCGCATCGCCTCCACGGGGTCCAGCTTCGCGGCGCGCGCGGCCGGGTAGATGCCGAACGCCAGCCCCACGCCACAGCTCATCACCAGCGACACGATGACGGACCACATGGGGACCTCCGTGGGCAGGTGGATCATCCAGCGCGCCAGGTGCGCCAGGCCCACGCCCAGCGCCACGCCCACGGCGCCGCCCACCAGCGACAGCACCACGGCCTCCAGCGCGAACTGCGCGAGGATGCGGTAGCGCTTGGCGCCCAGCGCCTTGCGGATGCCAATCTCCCGCGTCCGCTCCGTCACGGCGACGAGCATGATGTTCAGGATGCCGATGCCGCCCACGAGCAGCGACAGGATGCACACGCCGAAGCTGGCCGCGCTCACCGCCGAGGACAGGTTGTTGAACATCTGCGTGGCGGAGGCGTTGTTGTAGAGGAAGAAGTCGTCCGGTTCGTCCGGCTTGAGCCCGTGGCGGCGGCGCATGAGCAGCGTCACCTCATCCTGCGCGCGCTGGAGCACCTCCGGGGACTTCGCCTGGATGCTGATGCGGAAGTCGCGCACGCCGAACATGGACGCGAAGGTGGACAGCGGAATCATGGCCTGGTTGTCCTGGCTGCCGCCGCCCAGGAACCCGCCCCGGCGCTTGAGCGTGCCCACCACCTGGAAGGTGCGGCCCAGGAGGCGGAACTCGCGGCCCAGGGGGTCCAGGCCGGGCCACAGCGTGTCCGCCAGGTCCTGGCCAATCACCGCCACGCGCCGGCTGTCCACGAACTCCGCGTCGGTGAAGGGACGCCCCGTCTCCAGGCTCACCGAGTTGGTGTTGAAGTACTCCGCCGTGCCGGCCCAGACGTTCACGTTGGGGCGCGACTCGCGGTCGGAGGTGGAGGCCTTCTGGCCGCCCTTGGAGTCCTCACCCGCGGCCTGCGAGATGGAGGGCTGCGTGCGGATGGCGTCCAGGTCCGCGTAGGTGAAGCGCGGCCGGCGCGCGAGCTCCGCGATGGACAGCTCGCCCTGGCCGAAGGGCAGCCGCTGCACCTGGAAGCAGTCGCTGCCCAGCTCCGACATCTGGTCGTTCACCTGGTTCCGCAGGCCCTCGATGAGGGCCATCATGGACACCACGGTGGTGACGCCGATGACGATGCCCAGGAGCGTCAGGAAGGAGCGCAGGGGGTTGGAGCGGAACGTGCCGAACGCCAGCCGCACCGTGTCCCAGAAAGCCATCCACATGGTCGAGTCTCCCGCTCCCGCCTAGTCGTGGCGGAGCGCCTCCACGGGGTCCAGGTTCGCGGCGCGCGCCGCCGGCCAGATGCCGAACAGCAGGCCCACCACCGCGGAGAAGCCCACGCCCAGCACCACCGTCAGCGGCTGCACCGCCGCCGCCAGGGGCGTGAGGTAGTTCACCAGCCACGCGAGCCCCATGCCCACCGCGGTGCCCATGGCGCCGCCCACCGCGGACACGCTGGCCGCCTCCATGAGGAACTGGAGGATGATGGTGTGCTTGCGCGCGCCCAGCGCCCGCCGCACGCCAATCTCCCGCGTCCGCTCGCGCACGGACACCAGCATGATGTTCATGATGCCGATGCCGCCCACGAGCAGGGTGATGAGCCCCACGCCCGTGGCGGCGCCGTAGAGCGCGCCGGTGAGCTGCTTGTACATGTTGGCCAGCTGATCCGGCCGGTTGATGGCGAAGTCGTCCGGCGCGCCGGGCTTGGTGTTGCGCTCCCGGCGCAGCGTCTCCGTGAGCCGGTCCTGCACGCGGGGGACGTTCTCCTGCTGGTCCACCGCGAGCACCAGGGTCACGTCGCGCTGGGTGCCGAAGTGCCCCTGGAACGCGGTGTAGGGCAGCATCACCACCAGGTCCACGTTCTGCCCCAGGAGCGTGCCGCGCTCCACGATGACGCCCGCGATGCGGTAGGGGCGGCGGTCCACGAGGATGCGGTGGCCCACGGGGTTGATGCCCGGGAAGAGCACCTTGCCGATCTCCGCGCCAATCACGACGACGGCGGAGCGGTTGTCCACGTCCGCCTGCGTGAGGAAGCGCCCCTGCCCCATCTCCACCGAGGACGTCATGGCGTAGTCAGGGCTGGTGCCCATGGTCTGCACGGAGGCGAGCTTCCGGTTCTGGAAGGACACCTCCGCGTTGACGAACATCATGGGGGCCACCGCGACCACGTGCTCGGAGGCGTTGCGCAGCGGGTCCACCAGGTCCAGCGAGAGCGTCTTGCGGTTGCGGTACGCCCACCAGTCCCCGTTCATCACCCAGGGGAACTTGGACACCTGGAGCGTGTTGGAGCCAATCTTGTTGAGCTGGTCGGCGAAGGAGCTGTTCAGCCCCTGGATGATGCCGACGATGGCCAGCAGCGTGCACACGCCCACGCCAATGCCCACCGTGGTCAGCACCGTCCGCAGCCGGTTGGAGCGCAGCGAGGTCAGCGCGATGCGCGCACCCTCCCACACGTCGACCCGGAAGTTCACGAAACCACCCCTTCACGCTGGAAGCCGCGCGGCCTGGCGCACCGGGAAGGGTCCCCGGCGGACGGGCCGCGTCAGGCACTCTACGCCCAGGAGGGCCGCCCATTGCACGCGGCCTTCACCGGACGCCCGTTTCACCCGGGGTTTTCCCTGTTTCAGGGCAGCACGGTCACCGTGTCACCGGTCAGGCGCACCTTGACGGTGACCTCGTTGGGCAGCGTGCCGGCCTCGTCCACGATGTGGTTCTCGTCCACGCCCACGCGCACGGTGTAGTCGCCGTCCGGGGTGTCGGTGACGTCCAGCCACTGGCAGGGCAGGTCCGCGGTGTAGACGTCCGACCAGCCGGGCGAGATGCCCGTGCCCGGGTCGTACGCGGCGAACGGGGTGCCGTCCGCGCACTGCTGGGTGAAGTCGATCATGTAGAAGCCCTGCTTGCGCCCCACGGACATGGAGTTGCCGGACGCGTCCTTGAGGTCGTAGCCGGCGAAGTTCGTCAGGTGGTGGTGGTCGTGGCACTCGTCGTAGACGAAGAGGTCCGGCCGCTCTTCGGGTGAAGGCACCACCAGCGGGGCCGTGCCCATGTTCACGATGGACGTGGTGAAGCGCAAAAGGCGCCGCTCGCCGCCCGCGGGGACGCAGCCCTCGCGCACCTCGCACGAGTCCGCCGTGAAGGAGCGCCGGTCGATGTAGAGCGTGCGCGCGAGCACGTCCCGGTCCACCGTCAGGTCCGGCTTGCCGTTGACCGGATCCACCTGGAGGTTGCACGTCTTCGTGGGCGCCAGGGCGGGCGCGGGCTCTTGCGAATCCGGCACCGCGCCTCCGCCGAACACCATCACCCGGCCCGGGGCGGGCGTGCCCTCGCTTCCCGCGGGCGTGCCGCTGAGGCCCCGGGACGCGCCCACCACCAGGTCGTCATACCCGTCTCCGTCCAGGTCGCCCGCGGAGGCCATGCCCAGGTAGTCGGTGCCCAGCGACGTGCGGAGGTCGAGCCGGTTGGCGCGCGGCCACGCCCACACCGGCTCCAGCGGACCGGACACGTTCGCGGTGGGGCGGAAGAGGTACGCGCGGCCGATGGCGCCGATGGCGAAGTCGTGGCCCGCGCCGCCCTCCACCATGGCGCCCACGGGGGCGACGGTCTTGCTGAACGTGAGGAAGGACTGTCCGAAGAGGGGGAAGGCCGCGTCGTCCATGGCCTGCCAGGTGATTTGTGGCGAGTAGCCCGGGGCGGCGGCGTCGGACAGGTGCAGGCGCTGGCTGCCGTTCAGGAACAGGAGCGCCTCCGCGCGGCCGTCTCCGTTCAGGTCGGGCAGCGCGGCGAAGGACTCGGCCTCTCCGGTCCACACGGGCTGCGCCGTGAGCGGCCCTTCACAGGCGCGAGCGCTGCCCGCCTTGCACCCCAGGTAGAGGTCCACCGTGGCGTCGGCGTGGGTCACGGCCAGGTCCTGGACCCCGTCCCCGTCGGCGTCGCCCGCGGGGACGGGGACGCCCGTCAGCGTGCGCACGGCGGTGAAGGCCCCCTCCGGTGCGCCCGGTGTGGCCCGGTACACGGTGAGGTTGCTGCCGGGCGACGTGGCGACGGCGAGCTCCGCCCTCCCGTCCCCATCCAGGTCCAGCAGCTGCGCGCCGCTGAAGCGCAGGGTGGCGGCGTCCGGCGCTCGGAACAGCGGCTGCGTCAGCACCTGGGACAGGTCCGGCCCGCCCTTGAACACGCTGACGCCGAAGGAGGTGGCGACGAGCACGTCCGCGTACGCGTCCCCGTCGATGTCGCCCGTGCTCACCGTCATCTTGTAGCTGGAGGCGAGGGGGCTGGGGTGCACCCACGTCAGCGTCGTGGTGACGGGCGTCTTCGAGAAGTCGCGCGCCTCGCCCGCGAACACCATCACGCGGCCGGGCTCCCTCTGGACGCTCGAGCAGGGCGCGGAGGACACCAGCAGGTCCTTGCGCCCGTCGCCGTTGACGTCGCCCAGCGCCACGGTGCGGCCGAAGCATTCCTTGGGGTTCACGCCGTCGCCGGTCACCTGCCAGCGCGGCGTTTCGGAGAGGGTGGGACTGACGGAGGTGCCTCCGTCATCCACCGTGCCCGCGTCCGGCTGGGGTTTCGGGTCGTCCTTGCAGCCCGTCAGGGACAGGAGTCCCACCACCGCGCAAGCCCCCGCCAATCGCATCCGCATCGTGTCGTGCCCCCGGGAATGGACCGGCCTTCCACCGGCCCTGTCCCGAAGTGAGCCTCTTCACGATGAAACGATGCGCGGTCTTCGCTTCAGGGCAGCACGGTCACGGTGTCCCCCTTGAGGCGCACCTTGACGGTGGCCTCGTTGGGGAGCGCGTCGAGTTCGTCGATGATGTGGTTCTCATCCACGCCCACCCGCACGGTGTAGTCCCCGTCCGGGGTGTCCGTGACGTCCAGCCACTGGCAGGCCGTGTCCGCGGTGTAGACGTCCGACCAGCCCGGCGAGATGCCCGTGCCCGGGTCGTACCAGGCTAACGCGGTGCCGTCCGCGCAGTACTGGGTGAAGTCCACCATGTAGAAGCCCTGCTTGCGCCCCACGGACATGGAGTTGCCGGAGGCGTCCTTGAGGTCATAGCCGGCGAAGTTCACCAGGTGGTCGTGCTGGTGGCACTCGTCGTAGACGAAGAGGTCCGGGCGCTCCTGCGGGGAAGGCACCACCGCGGGCGCGGTGCCCATGTTCATGATGGAGGTGGTGAAGCGCAGCAGGCGCCGCTCGCCGCCCGCGGGCACGCAGCCTTCACGCACCTCGCAGGCGTCCGCCGCGAAGGAGCGACGCTCGATGTAGAGCGTGCGCGCGATGACGTCCCGGTCCACCGTGAGGTCCGGCTTGCCGTTCACCGGATCCACCTGGAGGTTGCACGTCTTCGTGGGCATCAGCGCGGGCGGAGGCTCCGCCGAGTCCGGCACCGCGCCGCCGCCGTACACCCGCACCCGGCCCGGGGCTCGGGTGCCGTCGGTCTCCTGCGGCAGGCCCACCACCAGGTCGTCGTACCCGTCCCCGTCCAGGTCGCCGGGGCTGGCCACGGAGGGCATGGCGAAGCCCAGCATCGTCTGGGGCAGGAGGCGGTTGGCGCGCGGCCACGACCACACCGGCGCCAGCGGACCGGACACATCCTGCGTCGGGCGGAAGAGGTACACGCGCCCCAGCGAGGCGAGCACGAAGTCGTGACCCATGCTGCCCGCCGCCATGGCGCCCACCGTGGCGCTCTGGGCGGCCACGATGGGGAAGGCCGGGTCGTCCATCAGCGTCCACGCGGGCGTGGCGGAGTAGCCCTGGACGGAGGCGTCCGACAGGTGCAGGCGCTGGCTGCCCCTCAGCGACGCGAGCGCCTCCGGGCGGCCGTCCCCGTTCAGGTCCGCAATCCCCCTCATGCTCTCCGCCGTGCCCTTCCACACCGGCTGCGTGGTGAGCGGTCCATCACAGACGCGCGAGCTGCCCGCCTTGCAGCCCAGGAAGAGGCCCTGGCCGTTCTCCTCGTCGTAGAGGGGGATGAACAGGTCCTGGGCGCCGTCCCCGTCCGTGTCTCCGGCGGGCTGCGCGTAGCCGGACAGCACGCGCACGTTGGTGAAGGGCCCCTCCGCCCCGCCCGGCGTCGCGCGGTAGAGGGTGGTGCTGCCGCTGAAGGTGGAGACGGCGAGGTCGTCCAGCCCGTCTCCATCCAGGTCCAGCAGCCGCGCGATGGCGAAGCGCATGGTCGAGGAGTCCGGCGCGCGGAACAGCGGCTGCGCGAACACCTGGGACAGGTCCGGCCCGCCCTTGTAGACGCTGACGCCGTAGTAGCTCTTCACCAGCACGTCCGCGTACGCGTCCCCGTCCACGTCGCCCGTGCTCACCGTCATCTGGTAGCCCGACGTGCGCGGGCTGGGATGCACCCACGACAGCTTGGAGATGACGGGCGTCCTGGAGAAGGAGGACCCCTCTCCGGGGTACACCATCACGCGTCCGGGGTTGGTGGGGCCGCTGGTGCACGGCGGCGAAATCACCACCAGGTCCTTGCGGCCATCGCCGTTGACGTCGCCCAGCGCCACGCCGCGGCCAAAGCACTCCTTTGGCTCCAGCCCGTCCCCCTGCACCTCCCAGCGGGGCGTCTCCGAGAGGGTGGGCCCGGCGGTGCCGGCGTCGTCTTGCGAGCCCGCGTCGTCTTGCGAGCCCGCGTCCGGGACCCCCGCGTCGCCGGGCTGGGGCTTCGGGTCCTTGCAGCCCGCCGTCAGCAACAACACCCCGGCGAGGGTCAGCGCTCCACGGATCCGCATGTTCACTCCTCGGCGGGACGCGTCCTGGATGTGTCCGGCGTCCGGCATGAAGGGGGCGCAGGATAGGGCCACGGGGCCTGTTCACCGAATGGCCCTTGCTGGATGAACGGCTCTTCCGGGGGCGCATTGCCTTCCGGAAGGAGAGCAGCCGGGCAGGCGGAGATGGCCCTCCCCGGCCGCCGTCCCCAGATTCGCGCGAACGCACGCGTCGCGTGCCCGAGCCATGGCCGACACCGCCGCCGACACCGCCCTGGACTCCCGCGCCGCGCCGGCCTCCGAGCGGTTCAGCCGCTCCCAGAAGGCCTTCACCCTGGCGGGGGCGCTGCTGGGGCTGCTGCTGGCGGCGCTGGACCAGACCATCGTCGCGACGGCGGGGCCCACCATCCAGGCGGACCTGCGCATCGCGCCGGAGCACTACCCGTGGCTCACCACCGCGTACCTGGTGGCGTCCACGATGATGGTGCCGGTGTGGGGCAAGCTGTCCGACCTGCTGGGCCGCCGCGCGGTGCTGGTGGCGGGCATCGCCGTGTTCCTCACCGGCAGCTTCCTGTGCGGCGCGGCCCGCTCCACGCTGGTGCTCATCCTCTGCCGAGCGGTGCAGGGGCTGGGCAGCGCGGCGCTCTTCACCGGGTCGCTGGCGGTAGTGGCGGACCTGTTCCCGCCTCGCGACCGGGGCAAATACCAGGGCCTGTTCGGCGCGGTGTTCGGCCTGTCCAGCGTCATTGGCCCGCTGGCCGGCGGCTTCATCACCGACACATTGGGCTGGCACTGGGTGTTCTTCATCAACCTGCCGGTGGGCGCGCTGGCGCTGGCGCTCATCTTCCTGCGCATGCCGCCGCTCAAGCCGGAGGGCGTGCACGGCGGGAAGCTGGATATCCCGGGCGCGGTGGCGCTGGCGGTGGGCGTGGTGCCGCTGCTCCTGGCGCTCAGCCTGGGCCATGGCGAGAAGACACCCCGGGCG
>NZ_RAWL01000330.1:0-9883 GCF_003668885.1 Corallococcus sp. AB049A
AGCCCCCCCGGTAGGAGGGCGGGCGGGCATGGAGCCTGGATGTCACATGGATGTGCCCGGCGGGCTGGAACGAATCTGTTACGGGACGCCACGCATTCCATCCCTTCGCGGGAGCACCCTTCATGGCGCGAATCCTCATCATCGAGGACGAGCAGGACCTGGCCGGACTCGTCGACTACAACCTCCGCGCGGCGGGCTTCGAGACGGACACGGCGAACACCGGCGCGGGAGGGCTTGCCCGGGCGCGGGCCCATCCTCCGGACCTGGTGCTGCTGGACCTGATGCTCCCGGACGTGGCGGGCGGTGAGGTGCTGCGCATGCTCAAGAGCGACCCGGAGCTGAAGAAGGCCGCGGTCGTCATCGTCAGCGCCAAGGGCCAGGAGGCGGACCGCATCCAGGGCCTGGAATTGGGCGCGGACGACTACGTGGTGAAGCCCTTCTCCGTGCGCGAGCTGCTCTTGCGCGTGAAGGCCGTGCTGCGCCGCGCGGACGCGGAGGAAGGCCCCGCCGCGCTGCTGGCCGCGGGCGACATCAGCCTGGACGCGTCGCGCCACCAGGTGCGGGTCAAGGGAGAGGAAATCATCCTCACCGCGCTGGAGTTCCGCCTGCTGCGCACGCTCCTGGAGCGCAGCGACCGCGTGCAGACGCGCGAGGTGCTGCTGTCCGACGTCTGGGGCATCCAGGCGGAAATCCACACGCGCACCGTGGACACGCACATCAAGCGCCTGCGCGAGAAGCTGGGCCCCGCGGGCGACATCATCGAGACCGTGCGCGGCGTGGGCTACAAGCTCAGCCCTCCGTGAGGCCGTCATGCCCCTGCGCTTCACGCTCCTGTCGCTGCTCGTTCCTCCCCTCCTGGTCTCGACGCTGCTCGTCGTCTTCGGGCACCCGGCGGGCGCGCTCGCCGCGGGGCTCGTCACGCTGGCGGGCGCCGCGCTCGCGTTGGGCACCAGCCGCGTGGCCATGGAGCGCCAGCTTCGCGCCCTGACCCAGAAGACGCAGTCGCTGGCGGCGGGCAGGGACGTGACGCCGCCCGCGGGCCTGGAGCGCACGGACGACCTGGCGCAGCTGGAAGACGCCATCGACACGCTGGACGACAAGCTGTCCATGCGCGCCGCCGCGCTCAACCAGGAGGCGCGCATCCTCACCGCCGTGCTGGACGGCATGGCGGAGGGGCTGTGGGTGACGGACGCGGAGGGCACCGTGGTGCGCCACAACGACGCGTTGGCGGAGATGCTGCGGCCCGCGAACGGCGCCATCGTGGGGCAGCGGCCGCTCGCGCTCATCCGCAACGAAACGCTCAACGACGCGGTGGCGCGCGCCTGCCATGAAGGCGCCTCCACGCGGCTGGAGCTGACGCTCGAGGGCTTGTACTCCCGCACGCTCGCCGTGCGAGTGACGCCCGTGGGGCGCGACCTGCCCGGCAGCGCCGCCGTCTTCCACGACGTCACGGAGCTGCGCCGCCTGGAAAAGGTGCGCAAGGACTTCGTGGCCAACGTCTCCCACGAACTGCGCACGCCCATCACCGCCATCCGGGGCTACGCGGAGACGCTCCAGGGCGGCGCGCTCCAGGACACCCAGGTGGCCCCGAAGATGGTGGAGATCATCCACCGCCAGTCCGAGCGCCTCTCCGAGCTGGTGGAGGACCTGCTGGAGCTCTCCCGCCTGGAGGCGCGCGAGATGACCTTCCAGCGCACGGAGGTGTCCCTGGCCCTGGCCGTCTCCCGCGCCGCGGAGGGCGTGCGCCCCAAGGCCGAGGGCAAGAACCAGCAAATCGGATTGCACGTGCCGCCCGGACTGGTGGCGCTGGGGGATGGGCGGGCCATCGAGCAGGTGCTCCTCAACCTGCTCGACAACGCGGTGAAGTACACGCCCGCGGGCGGCCGGGTGGACGTGGACGGAGCGTACGAGGGCGGCCGGTGCGTCGTGCGCGTGCGCGACACAGGCGTGGGAATCGAGCCCAAGCATCTTTCCCGGATTTTCGAGCGATTCTACCGGGTGGACAAGGGTCGCAGCCGGGACATGGGGGGGACGGGACTGGGCCTTTCCATCGTGAAGCATCTGATGGGCGCGATGGATGGCGAGGTGAAGGTGGAGAGCCAGCCGAACGCGGGCAGTACCTTCGTCATTTTTCTACCCTCGGCGGCTGGCCCGACGGCGGCGACGGGCTAGGATGGGTGCGGCCATGCGGGTCGCCATCCTCGCGGACATTCACGGGAACCTTCCGGCCTGCGAGGCCGTGCTGGACGACATCACCAGGTCGGTGGCGCCGGATTACATCGTCGCGGCCGGAGACCTGGCCCTTCGCGGCGCGCACCCGCGTGAGACGGTGGAGCTGCTCTTCAGCAAGTGCCACGCGCTCATCATGGGCAACACGGACGCGTACCTCGCCGGCAACTACCTGGGCGGCGCGTACCGCGAGCGCGACCACTGGAAGACGGAGCTCTTGCGCTGGACGCGTGACCAGCTGGGCGACGCGCTGCTCCAGCAGCTGGGGCAGATGCCCTTCTCCCTGCGCTACACGCCGCGCAAGGGGCAGGACCTGTTCATCTGCCACGCGAACCCCCGCAACCTGGAGGAGTCGCTGGACCCCACGCTGGACGACCACGCGGTGCGCCGCTTCTTCACGCACCTGGACGCGGCCGCGTGCGCCTTCGGGCACCTGCACTTCCCCTACCGCCGGCGCGTGGGCCGGATGCTCATCGCGGACGTGGCCAGCGCCGGCATTCCCCGCGACGGCGACCTGCGCCCCGCCTACGGCGTCTTCACCTTCACGCCCAAGGGCTGGCGCGTGCAGATCCGCCGCGTGCGCTACCCGGTGCGCAAGGCCACCCAGGCCCTCACCGCGCGCCGCGTGCCCGGCGGGCCGCTGCTCATCCACAAGCTCGTGGAGGCGCGCTACCGCCACCACAACGCCCTGATGGAGGCCGCGCGGCGGCACTCGGGGCTGCCTCCGCCGGGGCCCGTGCTGCGTCCGCCTCCGGGGGCTGGAGGCGCGCGGCCCGCGCTCGCCGCGCCCTTCGAGAACAACCCTCCGCCAGAGGTCGATCCGTCCACGCTGCCGCTGGACCTGGACGGCACGGTGACGGGCGCCTCGCCGCTGCCGCCGGACGCGCTCAACGACCTGGACGGGTGAGGCTGGACGGGTGAGGCCCGCGCCCACCGGGTGCGTGCGCGTGGGGCAGGCCCGTCCGGGAATGGACACGCGCGCCGCCGCTTCTGACGGACAGCGGGCTTTTCGCACCGCGAAATCCGCTCGGCCTCCCGCGCGCACAGATGCACGTGGGCGCGCCGGTCCTTAGCAACAACCCCAGCGACGACAACGCGGGAGGGGCCATGGTCGGGTGGATGGTCGGACTGTCGGTGATGGCGGTGTCCCTCACCGCCACCGAAGCAGAGCCTCTGCCTTCCCCTCCCCCCGCGCCGTACTGCGAGGGCGAGTACGCGGACAGCTACGCCGCGCTGTCCCCCAAGGCGCGGGCCTTCGAGCAGGCGATGCAGAAGAAGTACACGTACTGCGTGCGCAGCACCGCCGTGTACGAGTGCCTGTCCTACGGCGCGGAGGGCAACGTGCGCCGCACGCGCACGCCGGTGTCCGCGCACGGCACCGCGTTCGCGTACAAGCAGCAGGCCGGGGAGACGCTGCTGCTCACCAACGAGCACGTGGTGGAGTGGCCGGACGTCACCAGCGACGCGCACCCGGTGGACGGCGTGCCCTCCGGCTGCAAGCGCGTGAAGGACGGCCTGAGCATCGTGGAGAACGAGGCGGACCACTACGACCGCGACGACGTCCCGCTGTCCAAGGCCGTGGTGGATCCGCAGCTGGACCTGGCCGTCATCAAGTCCAAGGCGCCGTTGACGGTGATGCCGTGGAAGGTGGGCAAGAGCGCCGCCGTGCGCGAGCGCGACGTGGTGGACGTGCGCGGCTTCCCACTGGGCGTCTTCAACGCCACCAACATGGGCAAGGTCATCTCCGCCTACGACCGCGACGAGTACAAGGAGTGGTACCACGACGACTTCGTCATCGACGCGCTCTTGTCACAGGGCAACTCAGGGTCGCCCGTGCTGGCCATCTCCTGCAAGACGGGCGAGTTCGAGCTGGTGGGCGTCTACCACGCGGGCTACTCGCGAGGCAGCGCGCTCAACGTGGTGGTGGGGATTGATCAGGCGCGCGACCTGATGACCAACCTGCGCCGCACGCCCAAGCGTCCGCAGGAGGGCACGACGCCGCTGGACGCCCTGGCCCGGGCCCGCGTGGCGAAGCGCGCGGAGGTGTCCGCCACGCCGTTCTTCCCCTTCGGCTCGCGCACCGCGGCGGTGTTCCCGCGCGCGGACGGCACCCTGCTCTTCGCGCTGTACGAACAGGACTTCCCGCGCCGCGTGCACCCTCTCATCGTGATGGAGGACCTGCCCGTGGCCTCCACGGACGAGGGCTTCGGCAAGGTGGGGCGCGTCTGGTTCGGCGGCGAGCGGGGCCTCCTGGAGCGCCCGCGCGCGGAGCAGGACGCGGAGCTGCAACAGCAACTGGCCCGGCTGCTGGACGCGATGCGCAGGGACGCGACGCTCGCGTTCTCGTACCAGGACTCGCTGCCGGGCTCGGATGAATCGCGGCAGACCTTCGACACTTCGGCGCGGCTGGGCAAGACGCTGGAGCGCACCATCGTCGCGCACCGGGACCTGAGCGACACCGCCGCGGAGCTGGCGGACCGCTTCGCGCCGGACGCCACCGAGCCCGCGACGCGGACGGAGTCCGTGCTCAAGAACCCGCCGCCCCCCGGCATCCACCTGGGCCTCACGGGTGAACCGGCAGGCCAGACGCGCCAGCCCGCGAAGAGCGCGCAGGGCAAGGAGGCCAGGACTCCGGCGGGCAGGTAACCCGTCTGGAGGACAGCCAGCCGGGCGGGGCTCTTCCGGAAAGGCGCGCATGTTCCCGGGAAGCCCCTTCCCGGCTCCGTACATTGGACAGGTGTGGAGGCCATGCCCGAACCCACATCCGGAGCCGTGCATCCCGACCTGAGGACGGGGGAACCCTCGCCCTGGCTGCGGCGGATCCTCCGGGGGCTGTTGGGTCAGGAGCGGCGCTTCTGGGTGCTGGTGGTGGGCGTGGGGCTCATCTCCGGGCTGGGCGCGGTGGCGCTGCTCGCCGTGCTGCGCTTCACCCAGCACCTGTTCTGGCAGAGCACCACGGAGCACTTCCTGGAGGGCGCGCTCGCGTCGCCGGGGTGGCGCCGGTTCCTGGTGCCGGTGCTGGGCGGCGCGCTGGTGACGTGGGTGTCCCTGGTGGTGGGTCAGCCCCTGCGCGGCCACGGCACCGCGGGCATCATCGAATCCATCTGGGTGAAGTCCGGCCGGCTGCCCTTCCCTCGCGCGCTGCTGCGCGGCTTCGTGTCCATCATCGCGGTGGCGCTGGGCGCCCCCCTGGGCCGTGAAGGTGCGCTGCTCCAGACGGGCGCGGCCAGTGGCTCCGCGCTGTCCGGGTGGCTGCGGCTGGGCCCGGGCCAGGCGCGCGTGCTGGTGGCGTGCGGCGCTTCGGCGGGCATCGCGTCCGCGTACAACGTGCCCATTGGCGCGGCCCTCTTCGGGCTGGAGGTGCTGCTGGGCAGCTTCGCGCTGGAGCTCTTCGGTCCCATCGTCGTGTCGTGCGTGGTGGCGACGCTCGTGTCGCGCACGCTCATCGCGGACCACCCCAGCTACGTCATCCCCCACTACGCCCTCACCCATCCGCGCGAGCTGGTGCTGGCGCTGCTCCTGGGCGTGCTCGTGGGCGGGGCCTCCGCGCTCTACGTGCGGGGCATCAACCTCGCCTCGGACCTCCTGGACAAGCTGCCGTCGTGGCTCACGCCGTTCATGCCGCTGGTCGCGATGACGGTGGTGGGCCTCACCGCCATCGCGGGGCCGTACCTCATGGGCAACGGCTACGACTCCGTGAACATGGCGCTGCACGGGACGCTGCCCCTGGCGCTGCTGCTCATCCTGCCCCTGGCGAAGCTGGCGGTGACGTCGCTGTGCGCGGGCGCGGGGGTGCCGGGCGGGCTCTTCACCCCGTCCCTCTTCTTCGGCGCGCTGCTGGGGGGCGCGTTCGGGATGCTGGTGGAGCGGGCGATTCCAGGCGGCGCGGCGCCCAGCGGGGCCTACGCGCTCTTGGGCATGGGCGCGGTGCTGGCGGGCACCACGCACGCGTCCGTGTCCGCGGTGCTGATGATCTTCGAGATGACGGGCGACTACGACCTCATCCTCCCGCTGATGCTCGCCGCGGTGGTGGCCGCCGTCGTCAGCCGCCGGCTGGAGCCGGAGTCGCTCTACACGTCCGTGCTCGCGAAGCGCGACGTGCGCGTGCCGGCCTCCGTGCCGCACTGGCTGCGCGAGGAGGGCGTGCGCTCGCTCCTGTCTCCGGCAACGCAGCGCGTGCCCCCTTCCGCTCCCTTCAACGAGGTGGTGGTGCTGCTCCTGGAGCAGCCCCCGGGCGCGGACCTGTACGTCACCGACGCGGATGGGCGCCTGTTGGGCGTCATCACCCTGGACGCGCTCAAGGGCCACCTGCCGGACCACTCGCTGCTCCAGGCCACGGTGGCCGCGGACGTGATGGACACCGGTGTGCAGCCCATCACCCCGGACCTGTCCCTGGCGGAGGTGGCCGCGCGGTTCGGCCACACGGAGCTGGAGCGGCTTCCCGTGGTGGACGGACGCCGGCACCTGCTGGGTTCCCTCTCCAAGGGCGACCTGCTCAAGCGGGGGCGCTTCTAGATGGAGCTGGAGCCCCGCACGCGCGCGTGGAGCATCGTCGTGATGAGCCTGCTGTGCATCGTGCTCACATGGGTGCTGCTGCGCACACCGCCGAACCCGGGCCTGCACTCGGAGTCAACGGAACCCACGGAAGAACCCACCCGGGGTAACCCCTACCGGGGATGGCCGTTGTTCCAGGGCTGGCCCATGCCGCAGCCCCCGGACGCGCCCCGCCAACGTTGAAGGGCCATCGGCACCCTGCCCTCTGGGGACGGTCCAGAGCGGGCAACCAGACGGGCTGAGCGTGAAGCGCTTGCATGCGCGAGGGCCAGGAGGAAGATGGCCGCCGTCTTGGACGCAACTCCCTTCAACTTCGTCGCCATCGTGCTGTGCGTCTCCATTGGGGCGGGCCTGCTGGGTTCGCTGCTGGGCCTGGGCGGCGGCCTCATCCTCATCCCCGTCCTCACGCTCGTGCTCAAGGTGGACATCCGCTACGCGGTGGGTGCCTCCATCGTGTCCGTCATCGCCACGTCCAGCGGCGCTGCTGCGGCGTACGTGCGTGACGGCCTGGCCAACCTGCGCGTGGCCATGTTCCTGGAGCTGGCCACCGTGGCGGGCGCCGTGTCGGGCGCGATGCTCGCGGGCATGGTGGGCGGCCGCGCGCTGTACTTCCTCTTCGGCGCGGTGATGGCCTATTCGGCGCTCGCGATGCTGCGCAAGCTGCGCGAGGACCGCAGCCCCCGCGCGGAGCCGCCGCCGGATGCCCTCGCGGACCGGCTGGGCCTGCACGGCAGCTACTACGACGTGTCCACCGGCGGTGAGGTGACGTACCGCGTGCACCGGCCTCTGGTGGGCCTGGGGCTCATGTACATCGCGGGCACGGTGAGCGGCCTGTTGGGCATCGGCTCCGGCGCGCTGAAGGTGCCGGCCATGGACCTGGCCATGGGGCTGCCCATCAAGGTCTCCACCGCCACCAGCAACTTCATGATTGGCGTCACGGCCGCGGCCAGCGCGGGCATCTACTTCGCGCGCGGCGACATCGATCCGTTCATCGCCGGCCCCGTGTGCGTGGGCGTCACGCTGGGCGCGTTCATGGGCTCGCGCTTCCTCACGAAGCTCAAGAGCGGCTCGCTGCGCATGCTCTTCGTGGCCGTCCTCTTGTGGGTGTCGTACGAGATGCTGTCCAAGGGAATCCGCGGATGAGCCCGGAACCCGGTGAACCTCCGTCTCCTCAAGAGACCACCGCCGTCCCGCAGGAGGTGGTGCCGCTCACGCCGGAGCTGCTCATCAGCCAGCTCTTGCGTGGCGGTGTGCTGCTCAGCATGTCGCTCGTCACCTGCGGCATGGTGATGACGTTCTTCCGCCACCCGGACTACTTCTCGTCGCCGGACGCGCTCCAGCGCCTCACGGCTCCGGACGCCGCGCCGCACCAGCTGACGGACGTCTTCGAGGGCGTGATGGCCGTGCGCGGCCAGTCCTTCGTGATGGCGGGGCTGCTGGTGATGATCACCGTGCCCGTGCTGCGCGTGGCCCTGTCCCTGGGCATCTTCCGCGCGCAGAAGGACCGCACCTTCGCCGCCATCACCACGGGCGTGCTCGCGCTGCTCCTGCTCGCGTTCTTCCTGGGCGGCGTGGAGTAATCCACAGAGCAGTCCACCCGTTCGTCACATCCACGCGGGCGCGAATCGCACTACAACGCGCGCCCATGGCCGAACGCGACCTGCCCATTCTCCTCGTGCGCCACGCCGTGGCCGAGGACTCCCACGCCCTGGGCGACGAGGCCCGCGCCCTCACGCCCCAGGGCCGCGCCGCCTTCCGTCAGCACGCGAAGAAGCTCGCGCGCCTCACGCCGCTCATGGGCATCATCACCAGCCCCCTGGTGCGCGCGGTGCAGACCGCGGAGCTGCTCGCGGACGCGCTCGGCCTGTCCCACGTGGAGGTCCACCCCGCGCTCGTCCCCAGGAAGGGCGCGGCCCGCGACGTGCTCAAGCTGGCGCGCGACGTGGGCCCGGGCTGGGCGCTGGTGGGACACAACCCCTCCCTGGAGCGCGCCGCCGCGCTCGCGCTGGGCCATGCCCTGCCGGACAAGCTGCGCAAGGGCTGCGCCGTCGCCCTCAAGCCCGAGGGGCGCGCGTTCTCCCTGCAGTGGATGGCCGCGCCGGGCCGCTCCCTGCGGCGGCCCTGAGCTGGCGTCGCGGGTGCGTGACGGACGTGACGCACTTGTTGCCGGCGCGTCACGCGGGCGCGAAGCGAGACGCGCACAGTACGTGCCCGCCATGTCCCACGTACTCATCGTCGACGACGAGCGCGATCTAGCGGAGCTCATCGACTTCAACCTGCGCGGCGCGGGCTTCACCACCCGCGTGGCCTTCACCGGGGAGGCGGCGCTCACCGCCGCGCGCGAGCAGCCCCCGGACGTGGTGCTGCTGGACCTGATGCTGCCGGACCTGTCCGGCATCGAGGTCTGCCGCCACCTGCGCGCCAACCCCCGCCTGCGAGACGTGCTCATCGTCATGCTCACCGCCAAGAGCGAGGAGGCGGACCGCATCCGCGGCTTCGAGGTCGGCGCGGACGACTACGTCGTCAAACCCTTCTCCGTGCGCGAGCTGGTGCTGCGGCTCAAGGCCATCCTCCGGCGCACGTCCACGCCCCAGGAGGGCAGCCCGCCCCTGGCCCTGGGCCCCCTGCGCCTGGACATCACCCAGCACCGCTTCTTCGTGGAGGAGAAGGAGACGCCCCTCACCGCGCTGGAGTTCCGCTTGCTGGAGTACCTCATGGCCCGGCTTGGCCGGGTGCAGACGCGCGAGCAATTGCTGGAGCAGGTCTGGGGCCTGTCCAGCGCGCTGGAGACGCGCACCATCGACACGCACGTGATGCGCCTGCGCGACAAGCTGGGCCCCGCGCGTGCCCTCTTGGAGACGGTGCGCGGCGTGGGCTACCGCATCGTGGACCCGGCGGCCGGGTAGGCGGGGAGGCGCCCTCTTTTTCCGTTACCCATTTGTCACGCAAGGGCCGTCAAACAGCCACATCCGCCCCATAGATCGTTGCGCGTTCTCGACCCCCCGAGACGCCCGCCGACCTTCTATGCGCCCACTCCTCGTCGCCCTCACCCTGTTGAGCTCCAGCGCCGCCATGGCCCAGGCCCCCTCCTCCCCGGAAG
>NZ_RAWL01000331.1:0-9814 GCF_003668885.1 Corallococcus sp. AB049A
CGCAAGGGACTGGCGCCAAGGACACCGCTCCGCTAAGCGGGACTTACGCAGGCGGACCCGGGAGGCTTGACCCTGCCGGGCACCCCCCGGTAAAGGGGGCCCGCCCACACCCCTCTTCGGGGTTCGATTTCCTGACGGGCGGCGGCGCCCCGGCCGCTCGCCACACGAGACAAGGCAGAGGAGTCCCATGAGCGCTCAAGTCCCGACGACTGGCAAGATCACGCAGGTTCTCGGCCCCGTGGTCGACGTGGAGTTCCCGCCCGGCGGGCTCCCTGAGGTGTACGCGGCCCTCAAGGTGACCAACCCCAACCTGGGCGCGGAGAAGGACAACCTCACCATCGAGGTCGCTCAGCACCTGGGCGAGAACACCGTGCGCTGCATCGCCATGGACTCCACGGAGGGCCTGGGCCGCGGCATGTCGGTGCGCAACACGGGCGCCCCCATCCAGGTGCCGGTGGGCAAGGCCACCCTGGGCCGCATCATGAACGTCACCGGCGAGCCGGTGGACGAGATGGGCCCCGTGAACGCCACCGAGTACTGGCCCATCCACCGCGCGCCCCCGCCGTTCACGGAGCAGGACGTGCGCGTGCAGATGTTCGAGACCGGCATCAAGGTCATCGACCTGCTCGCCCCCTACACCCGTGGCGGCAAGATCGGCCTGTTCGGCGGCGCCGGCGTGGGCAAGACGGTGCTCCTGCAGGAGCTCATCCGCAACGTGGCCGTGGAGCGCGGCGGCTTCTCCGTGTTCGCCGGCGTGGGTGAGCGCACCCGCGAGGGCAACGACCTGTACCACGAGATGCAGGACACCAAGGTCATCCAGACCGACAACCTGGAGAAGAGCCAGGCGGTCCTCGTGTACGGCCAGATGAACGAGCCGCCCGGCGCCCGCGCCCGCGTGGCCCTCTCCGCGCTGACCATGGCGGAGTACTTCCGCGACGTGGAGGGCCGTGACGTGCTCCTCTTCGTGGACAACATCTTCCGCTTCACCCAGGCCGGCTCGGAAGTGTCCGCCCTCCTGGGCCGCATCCCCAGCGCGGTGGGTTACCAGCCCACGCTCGCCACGGAGATGGGCGGCCTGCAGGAGCGCATCACCTCCACCACCAAGGGCTCCATCACCTCCGTGCAGGCCATCTACGTGCCCGCGGACGACCTGACGGACCCGGCGCCGGCCACCGCGTTCGCCCACCTGGACGCGACCACGGTGCTCAACCGCTCCATCGCGGAGCTCGCCATCTTCCCCGCCGTGGACCCGCTGGACTCCACCAGCCGCATCCTGTCCGCGGACGTGCTGGGCGCCGAGCACTACGCCGTGGCCCGCCGCGTCCAGGGCATCCTGCAGCGCTACAAGGAGCTCCAGGACATCATCGCCATCCTGGGCATGGACGAGCTGTCCGAAGAGGACAAGCTCTCCGTGGCGCGCGCCCGCAAGATCCAGCGCTTCCTGTCCCAGCCGTTCTTCGTGGCCAAGGTCTTCACCGGCAAGGACGGCCGCTACGTGAAGCTCCAGGACACCATCCGCGGCTTCAAGGAGATCGCGGACGGCAAGCACGACAACATCCCGGAGAGCGCCTTCTACATGGCGGGTGGCATCGAAGAGGTGCTGGAGAACGCCAGCAAGCTGGCGGCGGCGTAAACCTCCCATGCGCCTGACCGTCGCGCTCGCCCTGCTGCTCTGTGGTGCCGCGCCTTCCGCCCTGGCGGAGGAGCGCGGCAGCCGGGCACGGGTGAGCGCGAACGGGCTGTACAGCGTCCGCATGGTGGACGTGGGCGTGGGGAAGTGCCGGCTGGAGATGCTCAAGGAGAACGGGCCCCTCTGGTCGGCGGACGTGTGCGTGGGGACGGTGGATGACCTCTACTTCGCGTCCAACGACGGGGAGAAGGTCTGGGTGCTCTACCCGCTGGTGGAGAAGGGCAAGCCGCCCCCCAGCAAGGGCAAGAAGAAGGCGAAGGGCAGCAGCCTGGCGTGGGCGCGGGTGATGGTGGCGGCCCAGTTCGACCGCACCGGGCAGAAGCTCCAGGAGCGGCGGCTGACGGAGCTGATGACGACGAAGCAGCTGCCGGAGGTGCGGCAGCTGGCCCACCACCTCAAGTGGCTGGAGGGCACGCTGGGCATCCCGGGCAAGGGCCCGCGCCTGACGGACGCCGGGGTGTTGGAGTTCGAGCCGGTGGGCGCGCAGACCCAGCGGCTGACTTTCTGATGCGGTAGTGCGGTAGCACGAGGACCTTCATGGCCAAGCTGACTGTCGAGATCGTCACCCCCGAGAAGCGCATCCTGTCCGTGCAGGCCGACGAGGCCATCGTGCCGGGCGGCGAGGGCCTGTTCGGCGTGCGTCCCGGCCACACGCCGTTCCTGTCGCTGGTGGAGCCGGGCACGCTCACCCTCATCGAGGCGGGCAAGCAGGACCGCTACTTCGTGGCCGGTGGCTTCGTGGAGGTGAGCAACGACAAGGTGCTGGTGCTGGCGGACGCCGCCGAGCACGTCAACGGCATCGACGTCGCGGGTGCCCGCCGCCGCATGGAAGAGGCCCAGGCGCGCCTCAAGGACCTGAACAGCGCGGACGCGCGCTACGCGCTGGAGCAGGCCGCGGTGCGCCGCGAGGCCGCGCGCATCAGCGCCTCCGAGTCCCGCTAGGCGTTTCACGCCGCGGTATCCGCGAAGGGTGGAGTCCGAAGTCCCCGCTCATCCGGGGGCCCGGCGCTCCACCCTTTTCGTTTTCCCGGGGCTCGGACGAAGCATGATGCTCAAGCCATGAGCACGCCCGATTCGCCCGTCCTGGAGCTGTTCCACCGCATCGCGGATCCGCCGTCCGCCACCGCGCGCCGCTTCGTCGTGGACCACGCGCTGGAGGACCGCGTGCGCTTCCGCAACCTCACCTACGAAGAGGTGGAGAAGGACTGGCGCGAGCGCGGCGGCCACACGTCCCCCGCGCTGTGGGACGGCGCGCGGCTGCACCAGGGCGCGGAGGCCGTGGTGGCGCGCTTGATGGCGGTGGTGAACCTGGGCCGTGACGACGCGTGATCCGCGCGCGTCGCGCGTGCACGCCGCTTGGATGAAGTGAAGTCGCTCACGTCAAGGTGAACACCTGAGCCCGTGGGCACTTCACGCGCACGAAGCCACCCGTGCGTCCCTTTCGGTTCATGCGCAGCATTCGAAGTTGGACATGCACGCGTGCTCGCGCGTTTCAACGGGCTCGCCTGCTTGCTGAAACGCAGCGGGATGCGATAGCTACCGCGCCCCCGGTTGCGCCGTGGTTGCGGCGGAGGAGGCGGACAGTGGCGATGCGCGCGGTGCAATCCAGCGGGACCTTTCTTGTCCGGCGCTCCACCGTACCCGCCTCGTGCACGTCAAGGCCCCATGATCGATCCGCCATTGCGTCGCGCGCCCTCGCAGCGTTCATCTCGGTGCTCGTCCTTGGCTGAGGCTCGGGTAATCTCCGCCCCTCCGATGCCGCTGACTCCCGCAGACCGCCAGGACCGTTTTCACGCGGCATTCCTGGGGCTCGCCATCGGGGATGCGCTCGGCTTTCCGCTGAGGGGCATCCCCCCGGCGAGCCTGGCGCGGCTGCCCGGCCTGGCGGAGGACTTCGCGCCCCGGCCGCGCGGCAAGTTCGCCAAGGGCCAGTTCAGCGACGACACGCAGCTGCTCCTCGCCGCCGCGGAGAGCGTCATCCGCGAGGGCAAGGTGGACGGCCGCAGCGCGGCGCTGCACCTGGCGTGGCTGTGGCAGGAGGGCATCATCCTCCAGCCGCCGCGCAGCCTCTCCGAAGCGCTGCAACGGCTGGCCAGCGGCACGCCGTGGATGAGCGCGGGGGCTCCGCTCGGCACGAAGTGCCCGTCGGTGCTCAGCCGCGCGCTGGTGGTGGGGCTCTTCGAAAGCGGTCAGCGCGCGCGCCTGCCGCACGACGCGGGCGTGCTCACCGTCATCACGCACAAGGACCCCGTCTGCGCGGCCGCCGCGGCCGCGTTCGCGCAGGCCGTCGCGCTGGGCATGGAGGAGGAGGCCCTGACGCCCGCGGCCTTCTGCGAGGCCCTGGCGCTGTCCGCCGCCGTGCATGACAAGAATCTGGCGGAGGAGATCCGCCACCTGCCGCGGCTGCTCACCTGGGACACGCAGCGCGCGCTCAACCAGCTGCGCAAGGTGGGCGTGCCCCCCAGTGAGCTGAAGGGCGTGGACGGCCTGCCGTGCCACGTGGTGCCGGTGCTGCTCACGTCGCTGTACGCGACGCTGAAGGTGCCGCACGACTTCCGCGAGGCCGTGGTCCTCACGCTGCGCTGTGGCGGCGAGGCGGACGTGGCCGCCGCGCTCACGGGCGCCCTGCTGGGCGCGCACCTGGGCACCCGCGCCATTCCGGCCCGCCTGCGCAAGCAGGTGCTGTACGCGGAGAACCTGCTGGACACCGCGGACCGCCTCTTCCGGGCCCGCCAGGTGCGCGAGACGCTGGCCACGGCGATCGCGCACCAGAAGACCCGCCGCTAGCCGGACACCCCGCCTGGAAGGGCGGGGGCACCAGGCAGGCAGCCGGACGAGGCCGGGGTGTGCGGCGGGACTTCTCCCACACACCCTTCCTGACCAACTTCAGGGACAGACCGGGGACAGCTGGGACGCCGAGCAGGCGGCCGTCAGCGGTTCCCCGTGAAGTCATCCTGTCGGAGGCACGGTCGTGGACCTCGAATCGGAACGCCTGGAGCGCAGCCAGCTGGAGACGCTCTCCACCCCTGAGCTCATCCGGCACGCGCTGTCGGAAACCCGCCTGTTGGTGAAGGCGGAGGTGATGCACGCCAAGAAGGAACTGAAGCAGGAGCTGCAGGCAGCCAGGCTGGCGGGCATCTTCCTGGGCGCCGGGGCTGTCCTGGCCCTCACATCGCTGTCGGTGCTCTTCGTCGCGCTGGGCCTGGCGCTGCCCCTGGGTGAGGCGGTGGGCGTGCTCATCGTGGGCGCGGTGCTGCTGGCCGTGGCCGGACTCCTCCTGTTCCTGGGCACCAAGCGGATTCCCAAGAAGCCGCTGGTCCACACGCAGGAACGCTTGAAGACGGACCTTCAGATGACCCGGGAGACGCTGCAATGAGCCAGGCCTCCGAGACCGAAACGCACGCCGACCACGCCATCACCAAGCGCATGGGTGACCGCGAGCAGGTGGAGAAGACCGCGGACCGCATCCGCGACGAGCTGCTGCTCACCCTGGAGGAGCTGGACCGCCGGCGCGCCCGCGCCACGGACGTGCGCTACCACGTCAACCAGAACAAGGACCTGCTCATCACCGTGGGGGCCGCCGCCCTGGTGGCGGTGGGCCTGGGCGTGGGCATCGCCATCTACCGCGCCCGCCACCACGACGAGCGCGTGCGCCGCCTGCGCCGCAAGGCCCTGGAGCGCGCCTGGGCCCACCCGGACCGCGTGGCCACCAGCATCGAGGACAAGCCGCTGGGCGCGGAGCTGGGCCGCAAGGTGGTGATGATCTTCGTCACCTCGCTCGCCACCGCCGTGGCCCGCAACTCCATGCAGACCCTGGTGCCCTCGCGGACCGTCACCAAGGTCCCTGCGGACAAGGATAAGAAATCCTGAATGCGTAAAAAGCGGGCATAAAGCAGACTGATGTCCATGACGGACCTGCTCTATGCGCGCGCGCAGATGGGGCTCTCGCTCGCGTTCCACATCGTGTTCGCGGCGGCCGGCGTGGCGTTGCCGGTGCTGATGGTGTTGAGCGACCTGAAGCACCGGCGCACGGGGGACGCCGACTACCGGAAGCTCAGCGAGAAGCTGGCCAAGGGCACCGCCATCCTCTTCGCGGTGGGGGCGGTGAGCGGGACGGTGCTCTCGTTCGAGCTGGGCCTGCTGTGGCCGGAGTTCATGGGCCGCTACGGGGAGGTGATTGGCCTGCCCTTCAGCCTGGAGGGCGTGGCCTTCTTCACCGAGGCCATCTTCCTGGGCATCTACCTGTACGGCCGCGAGCGCGTGTCGCCGGGCCTGCACCTGTTCAGCGGCGTGATGGTGGCGGTGAGCGGCGCGGCGAGCGCGTTCTTCGTCACGCTGGTGAACACGTTCATGAACAACCCGTCCGGCTTCACGCCCACGCCCGCGGGGCCCACGGACGTGCAGCCGCTGGTGGCCATGTTCAGCCCCGGCTGGCAGTACCAGACGGCGCACGTGCTCCTGTCCTGCTACCAGGCCAGCGCCTTCGCGATGGCGGGCATCCACGCCTTCATCCTGCTGAAGCACCCGGGCGCCGCGTTCCACAAGAAGGCGCTGTCCATCGCGCTGCCGCTCGCGTGCGTCACCGCGCTCGCGCAGCCGCTGGTGGGGGATTTGTCCGCGAAGCACGTGGCGCGCGAGCAGCCGGTGAAGCTGGCCGCGATGGAGGCGCACTTCGACACGGAGGCGGGCGCGCCCTTGAAGGTGGGCGGATGGCCGGACGTGGAGACACGCACCGTCACGGGCGCCATCGACCTGCCGAAGGGGCTCTCCATCCTGGCGTTCGCGGACCCGGACGCGGAGGTGAAGGGGCTCAACGCGTTCCCCCGTGAGAACTGGCCGCCGGTGGCCAAGGTGCACCTGGCCTTCCAGGTGATGGTGGGCACGGGCAGCCTGATGGCGCTGCTCGCGCTGGCCACGCTGTGGCGCAGGTGGCGCGGCCGCGAGTGGCCTCACGGCAAGGGGATGATGCGCGCGTGGCTCTGGTCGGGGCCGCTGGGGCTGGTGGCGCTGGAGGCGGGGTGGCTCGTGACGGAGTGGGGCCGGCAGCCTTGGATTGTCCGGGACGTGATGCGCACGGGCGAGGCGGTGACGCCGGTGCCGCACCTGGCCGCGCCGTTCTTCACCTTCACGGCGGTGTACCTGTTCCTGGGGGTGACGGTGCTCTTCGTGCTCTGGCGGCAGGTGGCGGGCACGCTGCCCAGGGGGCCCGGCGAGGAAGTGGATGGCGGGGTGGCCCATGCCCACTGAGACGACGGTGCTGGGGCTCGCGGTGGCGGGCACGTTCGTGCTGTACGCGCTCCTGGGCGGAGCGGACTTCGGCGGTGGGGTGTGGGACCTGCTGGCGCGTGGGCCTCGCAAGGCGGCGCAGCGCGCGCTCATCGCCCGCGCCATCGGGCCGGTGTGGGAGGTGAACCACGTCTGGCTCATCGTCGGGCTGGTGCTGCTCTTCAGCGGCTTCCCGCGCGCCTTCGCGGCCCTGAGCGTGGCGCTGCACGTGCCCCTGACGCTGCTGGTGCTGGGCATCGTGTTCCGGGGCACGGCGTTCACCTTCCGCGCCTACGACACGCGCGGCGACGCGGTGGAGCGCCGCTGGGGCGTGGTGTTCAGCGTGGCGAGCGTGGTGGCGCCGCTCTTGTTGGGCATGTGCGTGGGCGCGGTGGCCAGCGACGCCATCCGCATGCAGGGGCACGCGGTGGTGAGCGGCTTCTTCGCGTCGTGGCTGTCGCCCTTCGCGCTGTCCGTGGGCGTGCTGACGCTGGGGCTGTTCGCGTTCCTGGCGGCCGTGTACCTCACGCACGAGGCGCCGGCGCCGGAGCTGGCGGAGGACTTCCGGCGCCGGGCGCTGGTGTCAGGCGGGCTCCTGTTCCCGCTGGCCCTGGCCGCCCTGCTGCTGTCGCGCGAGGGGGCGCCGCGCGTGTGGACGGGCTTGCTCCAGACGCCCTTCGCGCTGGTGCTGCACTCAGGCACGGCCGTGGCGGCGGTGACGGCGTTCGCGCTCCTGTGGACGCGGCGCTTCCGGGCCGCGCGGGTGGCGGCGGCCACGCAGGGCGGGCTCATCGTCCTGGGGTGGGCGGTGTCTCAGGCGCCGTACCTCGTCTACCCGAACCTGACGCTCCAGAGCGCCGCGGCGCAGCCGGGGGTGCAGCGGCTGCTCCTGGTGGCGCTGGTCGTGGGCCTGGTGACGGTGGTGCCGTCGCTGGTGCTGCTGTTCCGCGTCTTCGGGCCCCGGGGACAGGCTACGACTTGAGCACCGGGAACAGGGGCGGGTGCACGACGCGGGGCTTCTCTTCGCCCCGCGCCACCAGCACGCGGGCGCCTTCGAGCAGGTCCTCCGACTCCAGGGCCTCCACCACGGTGCGCGCGGCGGTGTCCGGGTCCATCACGCGGCAGTGCACGCGCATGGTGCCCTCTTCCGTCTCGCCGCCCTCCACCTCGCCGTTGCCTGTCCAGCCGAGCGCGTCCGTGAGCAGCTCCTCCACGGCGTTGCGCTGCTCGAAGTCGTGGCCGGTGCCCTTGCCCTGCACCGAGTACTCCACGAGCAGCACGGACATGGCGTCCGGCTCGGGCTCGTCGTAGCCGGCGTCCACCAGGCTTTCAGCCTCCTGGGCGATGACCATGTCGGGGTCCTCGTCCGGGGGGACGGGGACGGTCTTCTGCTCGCCTCCGTCACCGACGGTGCCCCAGTGCACCGTGACGACACCCTCGTGCTCCCACGCTTCCCAGTAGCGCAGGGTGTCGCCGTCCTTCTTGTAGAGCTTCAGCAATGCGTTGGCCTCATTCGCGCGGACTCCATACCGCAACCGGGCCTAGTAGGCACGGCCCTGGCCGCCATCCACGGGGAGCGTGGCGCCCGTCACCCACTTCGCCCGCTCGGAGCAGAGGAAGGCGACCACGTCCGCCACCTCTTCAGCCGTGCCGAAGCGGCCCCAGGGAATCTGCTCGCGCACCATCTTGGCCACGGCCTCCGGGTCGTGCTGCTGGCGTCTGTCCCAGCTGCCGCCAGGGAAGAAGATGGAGCCCGGGGCCACGGCGTTGACGCGGATGCGATGGGACGCCAGGTCCACGGCCATCTCCTTGGTGAGCGCGATGAGGCCCGCCTTGGCGGCGCTGTAGGGCGCGCTGGTGGCGTACTCGCGGCCGAAGATGGAGCTGATGTGCACGATGCTGCCGCCGCCAAGCTGGCGCATCACCGGCAGCGCGCGCTGGCTGCACCAGACGGCGGACATCAGGTTGCGCTGGATGACGTCGTTCCACTGCTGGGTGCTGGCCGCGTCGAAGGCGCCCGCGCCGCCGCTGCCGCCCACGTTGTTCACCAGGATGTCCAGCGAGCCGAAGGCGCGCACCGCGGAGTCCACCGCCAGGTACGCGCCCTCCTGCGTGGCCACGTCCGCGACCACGGTGGCCACCTGGGCGCCCTCGGAGCGCAGCTCCTTCGCCAGTACCTCCAGCGGCTCCAGGTGGCGCGCGCACACGCACACCCGGGCGCCCTCGTGCGACAGCACCGTGGCGATGGCCCGCCCGATGCCCCGGCTGCTGCCGGTGACGAGCGCTGTCTTTCCCGTGATTCCCAGTTCCATGCCGTCCCTTCTACCGCCGCGCCGGGCCGGGTGGGGGACGGGATTCACCGCGGGCGTTCAAAGGCGTTCGAAGACGTCCAGCCGCCAGGTGCCCTCCATCTCGCCGCGCAGGTGGCGCAGGTGCCTGGGGGCCAGCTGGCGGAAGGCGGCGTGGACCTCGTGGCCGCTGCAGCGCATGTCGCGCGTCTGGCCGGTCCAGTGCACGAGGACCAGGTGCCCGCCGCGCTCCAGGTGCTCCAGGATGCGCTGCTGCGCGAGCGCCAGCTCCGTGAGGCTCCAGTACGCACCGCGCCCGGACATGAGGGTGAGGTCGAAGGTCCCCTCGGGGTAGCGGTCCGGCACGCTCATGCGCTCGAAGCGCACGTGCGGCAGGTGGCGGCAGCGGTGGATGGCGCGGGCCTGGGCGGACTCGGAGGGCTCCAGGGAGAGCAGGGCGTCACAGCGCTCCTGGAGCTTCTCCGTGAGCAGGCCGGTGGCGCCGCCAATCTCCAGCGCGTTGCGGTAGCGCGCGCGGGGGAGCGCATCCAGGGTCACGTCGTCGCGGCTG
>NZ_RAWL01000332.1:0-9805 GCF_003668885.1 Corallococcus sp. AB049A
CCCCGGGGCAGGCCTCAGCGCACCCGGGCGGTCGGGGCCTCCAGGACCTGGGCGGGCGCGACGGGGGCCTCCGGCGTCTGGGTCCGGGCCCAGTCGTCGGCGGAGCGGCCGCTGGCGTCGCGCAGCGCGGGGGAGGCGCCCTGGTGGCGGAGTTCGTCGGCGACCTCCGTGCGGCCGAAGAGGACGGCGAACATCAGCGCCGTCTGGCCCAGCCGGTTGGTCTGGTCCACCGAGCAGGGCTGGGCGTTGAGCAGCTTCACCACGTCCGCGTAGCCCTTGAAGGCGGCGCCCATGAGCGCGGTGTTGCCCCGGCTGTCGCCCGCGCACGCGTCCGCTCCGGCGTCGATGCGTCGCGGATGAAGAAGATGGGCAGGTTGTTGCCCACCAGGTCCCAGTTGCCCTCGTCCGTGAAGAACTTCAGCGCGAAGCCGCGCGGGTCGCGCAGCGTCTCCGGTGAGCCGCTGGAGTGGATGACCGTGGAGAAGCGCACGAACATCGGCGTCTTCTTGCCCTTCTGGGAGAAGACGGACGCGCGCGTGAGGCTGGAGAAGTCCCCGTAGCTTTCGAAGGTGCCGTAGGCGCCCACGCCGCGCGCGTGCACCACGCGCTCCGGGATGCGCTCACGGTCGAAGCGCGCGAGCTTCTCGATGAGGGCGAAGTCCTCCAGGAGGATGCCGCCCCAGGGGCCGGACAGCCCCAAGAGCACGCACCGTGCCGGGTTGGTGTCTCCTGTGTTTTCAATGGGTTGAAGATTCGGCAGGCATCGCCGCCACCGGTCTTTCGGTGGACGCACCGGGTTTTCGGTGTGGTGGGTGGTAACGATATTTCGGTGTGGTGTTCGCGTGATGCTTCTCGCCATTCAAGAGGCGCGGTGCGGCATCTCTTGCTGGCGGTGCGAGGGGCCGCGTTCTTGAGCCGAAGGACGCTGCGCTCGGGTAGGGTGCGCGCATGTCAGGCCCGTTCATCGACGACGCGCGGATTGCTGAAGCGCGCAAGCTGGCGGACGAGATCGTCAATCCGATCTTCGACCTCATCCAACGCAACACCACTGTTTCCAATGAGCGCACCGTGTTGCGCTTCTTTGGCATCTCCGGCGCGGGTGCGCGCGGCGTACCGTTGGCCAACCTGATGGTGGACAAGCTGAAGTCCGCCGGGGTGCTCAACCGGGGCGCGGCGTACTGGTACGGCCGCGCGCTGCAATTGGGCGCCAGCAGTCCGCTGGACGCCGTGGAGCGCATCACCGCGCTGCCCACGGACAAGCTGGGCGCGCTGTCCCCGGAGATGGAAGCGAACCTGCGCGACGCCGTGCGCGAGGAGGCGAGAGCGGCGATGACGGAGCTCAAGTCCCGCATCGCCCAGCGCAACGCCCTGCGCGAGCAGTTCCCCATGTCCCCCGCGCCGCACAAGTACGTCATCGTCGCCACCGGCAACATCTACGACGACGTGGACCAGGCCCGCGCGGCGGCGCAGGCGGGCGCGGACGTCATCGCGGTCATCCGCTCCACGGCGCAGTCGCTGCTGGACTACGTGCCGCACGGCGCGACGACGGAGGGCTACGGCGGCACCTACGCCACCCAGGAGAACTTCCGCGTCATGCGCGAGGCCCTGGACGACGAGAGCCGCAAGCTCAAGCGCTACATCCAGCTGACCAACTACTCGTCCGGCCTGTGCATGTCGGAGATCGCCTTCTGCGCGGCGTACGAGCGGCTGGACATGCTCCTCAACGACGCGATGTACGGCATCCTCTTCCGCGACATCAACATGCGGCGGACGTTCATCGACCAGTACTTCAGCCGCCGCATCTGCGCCCTGGCCGGCATCATCATCAACACCGGCGAGGACAACTACATCACCACCGCGGACGCGTACGACGCGGCCCACACCGTCATCGCCAGCCAGTTCATCAACGAGTGCTTCGCCAAGCGCGCGGGCCTCAAGGACTGGCAGCTGGGCATCGGGCACTCGTACGAGATCGACCCGTACCGCGACGACACGCTGCTCCTGGAGCTGTCGCAGGCGATGCTGGTGCGCCGCTGCTTCCCGGACGCGCCGCTCAAGTACATGCCGCCCACGAAGCACAAGGAGACGGACATCTTCTTCAGCCACGCGTACGACGTGATGGCGGACCTGGTGGCCATCTGGACGCGGCAGGGCATCCAGCTGCTGGGCATGATGACGGAGGCCATGCACACGCCGCTGCTCGCGGACCGGTACGTGGCGCTCAAGTCCGCGTCGTACATCCACCGCGCGGCCCGCGGCATCGACGAGGAGTTCACCGTCCGTGAGGACGGGAAGATCGCCAACCGCGCGCGGGAGGTCTTCGCCAAGGCGGAGGAGCTGCTGCGCGAGTGCCACTCCGACGGCATGGTGGCGGCCATCGGCAAGGGGCGCTTCGGTGACGTGAAGCGCGAGGAGACCGGTGGCAAGGGCCTGGACGGCGTGCTGGAGAAGGCGCCGGATTACTTCAACCCGTTCCTGGAAATGCTGGAGGCGTCATGATCCTGGGTACTTTCGTGGCTGTGATGATGGCCGCGGGCGGCAGCGCGGATGCGTTGAGCAGCGTGACGGTGAAGAACATCGCGCTGAAGGCGCCCGCGGCGTGGACGCGCTCCAACGTGGACGGCTCGGAGAAGTTCCTGGCGCCGTCGGGTGACGCGTACTTCCTGGTGGACGTGGGCACGGTGCAGACCGCGGGCATGAAGGCGGAGCTGTGCCGCACGAAGATCCTCGCGAGCATCGGCGGCGACAGCTGGACGATGCTGAAGGTCGGCGGCCAGCCGGCGGCCACGAAGACGGACACGGACGCGGCGCCGGACGGCAGCGGCAACGTGGACACCGTGACGTACGTGGGCTGCAACGGGAAGACGACGTGGTCGGTGGTCTTCTACATGGAGCAGGGCAAGAAGGACCGTTTCGCCGCCGTGGCGGAGAAGGTGGGCACCAGCGTGAGCTTCACGCCGCCCAAGAAGGGGTAGTTCGATGGTGAAGCCGAGCAAGCAGATCATCCGCCCCTACGGCGACCGTCGCGACGACGGCATGGTGCAGCTGTCCTTCACGCTGCCGGTGCCGCTGTCGGAGAAGGCCAAGGAGGCCGCCGCCCAGTTCACGAAGAAGATGGGCTTCACGGACGTGAAGGTGGCCGCCGCCGAGCGCGCGGCGGACCAGTACACGTTCTTCGTCGTCTACGCCCGCTCCAACGTGACGCTGGACTACGCGGAGATCGACGTGCCGGAGGTGGTGGTGCGCAAGATGGGGTTCGACGACCTCAACGCGCTCATCAAGGAGAAGGTGCGCCGGCGCATCGTCGTCTTCGGCGCGTGCACGGGCACGGACACGCACACGGTGGGCATCGACGCCATCCTCAACATGAAGGGCTACGCGGGCGACTACGGCCTGGAGCGCTACCCCGGCTTCGAGGCGTTCAACCTGGGCAGCCAGGTGCCCAACGAGGACCTCATCAAGAAGGCCACCGCGAAGCACGCGGACGCCATCCTCGTCTCCCAGGTCGTCACCCAGCGCGACGTGCACAAGGACAACTCGCGCCAGTTCATCGACGCGGCGAAGGCGGCGGGCATCCACGGCAAGACGCTGCTCTTGCTGGGCGGCCCGCGCGTGGACCACAAGCTGGCCCTGGAGCTGGGCTTCGACGCGGGCTTCGGGCCGGGCACCAAGCCGTCCGACGTGGCGAACTACATCGTGCACGCGGTGATGAAGAAGGAAGGCACGGAGTCCGCGGACTCCCACTACCAGGGGGAACCCTCGTGAGCACTGGCACGAAGGCGGTACTGCGGCTGCGCATGGGCAGCCATGACGCGCACTACGGCGGCAACCTGGTGGACGGGGCGCGGATGCTCGGCCTGTTCGGGGACGTGGCCACGGAGCTGTGCATCCGCTCCGACGGCGACGAGGGCCTGTTCCGCGCCTATGACTCCGTGGAGTTCCTGGCCCCGGTGTACGCGGGCGACTTCATCGAGGCGGAAGGGGAGATCATCTCCGAGGGCAACACGTCGCGGAAGATGCGCTTCGAGGCCCGCAAGGTGATCAAGCCCCGGCCGGACGTGAATGACTCGGCGGCGGACGTGCTGCCGGAGGCGGTGGTGGTGTGCCGCGCTTCGGGCACGTGCGTGGTGCCCAAGGACAAGCAGCGGGTGAAGCGATGAGCAAGCCCATGGTCATCACCGCGGCCATGGTGGGCGCGGAGACGACGCGCGAGCAGACGCCGTACCTGCCCATCACCGCGGAGGAGATCGCCGAGGACGCGGTGAAGTGCCGCGAGGCTGGCGCCGCGATGGTGCACATCCACGTGCGCACGGCGGAGGGCAAGCCGTCGCAGGACGCGGAGCTGTTCCGCGCGGCCATCCGAGCCATCCGCAAGCGCACGGACATCCTCATCCAGGTGTCCACGGGCGGCGCGGTGGGCATGGGCGTGGACGAGCGGTGCGGCGGGCTGACGCTCACCGGCGCGGACAAGCCGGACATGGCCACGCTCACCACGGGCACGGTGAACTTCGGGGAAGAGGTGTTCTGGAACCCCCGGCCGCTGGTGCGCGACATCGCGAAGCGCATCAAGGGCATTGGCCTCAAGCCGGAGCTGGAGTGCTTCGACGTCGGGATGATCGACGAGGCGCGCTACCTGGCGAAGGAGGGGCTGGTGGACCTGCCGGCGCACTTCGACTTCGTGCTGGGCGTCCCGGGCACGCTCCAGGCGCGGCCGGAGGTGCTGGACTTCATGATCGCCTCGCTGCCGGAGGGGAGCTCCTGGACGGTGGCGGGCGTGGGGCGCCAGCAGTTGCCGTTCGTGGACGAGGCCGCGAAGCGCGGCGGCAACGCGCGCGTGGGCCTGGAGGACAACATCTACCTGTCCAAGGGCGTGCTCGCGAAGGGCAACTTCGAGCTGGTGGCGGAGGCCGCGAAGCGGGCCCGCGCCGCTGGACGCGAGCTGGCGACGCCGGAGCAGGCCCGGCAGCTGTTGCGCCTGGGCTGAGGACTCCAGCAGACGTGAATCGAGGCCCGGGAGCGGATGACGCCCCGGGCCTTCGTTTTTGTCAGGAACCCCACGCGCATTTCGTCCCGCTGCCCGGCCTGCAGCGCATGGCTGTCCCCCCGGGACGGCTCGGGCATCATGCCGCGCATTCCTCCCGCTCTGACGGGAGCCCACGAGGAGTCGCGAAGCGATGGACACGGGACTGCAAGGCAAGGGCGTGCTGGTGACGGGTGGCGCGGGCGGCATCGGCACCGCGCTGGTGCGCGCGTTCGCGGGCGAGGGCTCGAAGGTGGCGGTGCACTACCACCGCAGCCAGGAGAAGGCGGAGGCGCTCGCGCGCGAGGTGGGTGGCGCGGCCGTGCGCGCGGACCTGACGGTGGAGGCGGACGTGGACGCGCTGGTGCCGCAGGCCGTGAGGGACCTGGGCCGGCTGGACGTGCTGGTGTGCAACACCGGCGTGTATCCCGCGCCGGATGAGCCGCTGTGGCGGATGTCGCTGGAGCGCTGGCGCCGCACGCTGGCGCAGAACCTGGACAGCGTGTTCCTGAGCTGCCGCGCGTTCCTGCGCCACGTGGAGACCACGGGCACGGGCGCCATCGTCATCATCAGCTCCACCGCGGGCCTCTTTGGTGAGGCGGGCCACACGGACTACGCGGCGGCCAAGGGCGCGCTGGCGGCGGGCTTCGTGAAGAGCCTGAAGAACGAGCTGCACCGCATTGCCCCCATGGGCCGCGTCAACGTGGTGTGCCCGGGCTGGACGGAAGTGGGCCGCAACCGCGACAAGCTGACGGACCCGAAGTTCGTGGGCCGCGTCACGCGGACGATGCCGCTGCGCAAGGTGGGGCAGCCAGAGGACGTGGCGCGCGTCGTCGTGACGCTCGCGTCGGATCGCATCTCCGGGCACGTGACGGGTGAGGTCGTCACCGTGGCCGGAGGCATGGAAGGACGGGTGCTGCATGAAGACTGACCTGGATGTGCGGACGTACAACCGCGACGCGTGGAACGGCGAGGTGGGGCGCGGCAACAAGTGGACGCTGCCGGTGTCCCCGGAGGTCATCGCCGCCGCGCGAAGGGGGGACTGGAGCGTGGTGCTCACCCCGACGAAGCCCGTGCCTCGTGAGTGGTTTGGCGACCTGAAGGGCAAGGACGTGCTGGGCCTGGCGAGCGCCGGCGGCCAGCAGTGCCCGGTGTTCGCGGCGGCGGGCGCGAACGTCACCGTGTTCGACCTCTCGTCCGCGCAGCTGGGGCAGGACCGCAAGGTGGCCGAGCGCGAGGGCCTGGCGATGAAGTTCGTGGAGGGCGACATGCGCGACCTGTCCGCGTTCGCCGACGCGAGCTTCGACCTCATCTTCCACCCGTGCTCCAACTGCTTCGCGCCGGAGATCCTCCCGGTGTGGCGCGAGGCCTTCCGCGTGCTGCGCCCGGGCGGCGTCCTGCTGTCGGGCATCTGCGACCCGGTGCGCTACCTCTTCGATCCGGTTGAAGAAGAGAAGGGCGTGATGCGGCTGAAGTACACGATGCCGTACTCCGACTTCACCAGCCTCACCGACGAGGAGCGCCGCCGGTACAGCGACAAGAACGAGCCCATGTGCGTGGGCCACTCGCTGGAGGATCAGCTGGGCGGACAGATGGCGGCGGGCTTCGTGCTCACGCACCTGTTCGAGGACAAGTACGAAGGCAACAGCGACCTGCTCTCCACGTTCATGGCCACGTTCATGGCGACGCGCGCCCTGAAGCCCGTATCGCGTTCGTGACGCAGACGATCGTTGCGCCCGGCCCCCGCGAGAGCCTACAGAAGGGATGTCCGGGTCCCTCCGGACATCCCCCCCTTTTGTAGGAGCCGTCCATGAAGCTGTCGCTGCGTCTGTCCGCGGTCGTGTTGCTGGGTGTTTCGATGCTGGGCCTGGGCTGTGAGGGTGCGGACGCGAGGGATCCGCTGCAGGCCATCGAGGCGGGCGCCGAGGTGAAGGTGGAGCCGGCGCTGGCGGAGGTGAAGCAGGGCGCCGTGGGTGACACGCTGATGCGCTGCACCCAGCCGCAGGACGGCAGCTACCTGGAGGTGGTGCAGACGGCCACGGGCTACGAGGCGGCCACGGTGGTGGAGGCCTATGACCCCTGGGACTGCCGCTGCACGTACGAGAAGCGCACGGTCCTGGGGCAGTACACGCAGTGCCGCCGTTCCACGGTGGATCCGCGCATCATGAACTGCTACCGCGTCGAGCCCACCGGTTCCATTGGCAAGGTGGTGCTGTCCACCACGCGCGTGCAGCGCACGCAGATGGTCATCGGCGGCACGCAGACGGTGTCGTACACGGACCTGAGCATCGCGGCCATCAACCAGGACCCGGGCCACACGCCGCGCCAGGACTTCACCTACAGCCTCTCGGACTGCCAGTAACCGGAGCGATTTAACCTTCCGTGGGCTCCGGGGTTTTGAGTGTCAGAGCGCGACGGGAAGCAGGCTGCACGGCTGCTCCCGGAGCGTTTTGACCTGAACCCGGAGTCCACACACCATGTCGCTCAAGTCCATGCTTCGCGGTACCGCCGTCGCCACGCTGCTCTTCGCCGTGCCCGTGCTCGCGCAGACGGCCGCGCCGTCCGGCTCCGCCAACCAGGCCGGCCAGTGCGAGGGGCGCCGGGGCAAGCACGGCGGAGGCCACAAGTTCGGCCGCATGGAGCACCGGCTGGACAAGCAGGTCGCCGAAGGGCGCCTGACGCAGGCCCAGGCGGATGGCTTCAAGGCGGAGGCGAAGCAGCTGCACGAGGAGATGAAGGCCGCGCGCGCCTCCAGCAACGGCCAGGTGGATGAGGCCACGCGCGCGCGGTTCAAGGAGCGCCGCAAGGCCCTGAAGGAGAAGATCCGGGCGGCGCTGGCGCCCACGCAGCAGGGCGCCTGAGGTCCCCGCCGTGAGTGGGGGACGTGACGCGAGGGCCCCGGCCGGCACAGACTGACCGGGCCCTTTCGTCCGCGGGAGCCTCCATGCTTCGCAGTCTCGTCGTCGCCCTCGTCGTCTTGACCGCTGGCTGCCGCGCGCACTCCGGCGCGACGGAGGCTCCGGTGGCGGCGCAGGCCCCCGAGTCCACTCCGGAGTCACCGGTGGTGCTGGTGGCGGACGGGGAGCTCCAGCGCGTGCAGAAGCGCGCCCGGTACATCGTTGAATCGGAGAAGGGCGCCATCAGCGCCACGGACCTGCTGCTCGCGCGTCCGGACCTCGACCGCGCGCGGATGAACTGGTTCTTCACGGTGCCGCGTGGCAACGCCTGGTACGCCGTGTTCGGCCGCTTCAACGCGCAGGACGCGTTCGTCCCCGCGTACGCCTACCGCGCGCCCATCGAGTTCTCCGGCGAGATGGAGGACTTCCCCGTCGCGTCCCTGCCCGAAGGCATGGACGCCCTGGCCCGCGCCGTGAGCACCGCCTGCGAGCGCGTCTTCCAGGTGCATGGCCGCAAGCAGCTCAACCCCGTCGTGGTGGAGGAGGACGGCGGCATCACCGTCTACGTGCTCCAGGGCTTCGACGACTCGAACCTGTACCTGCTGGGCGGCGACTTCCGTTTCAAGTTCAGCCAGGACGGCCGCCAGAAGCTCCAGGAGCTGCCCCTGCACCAGGGACTCATTCCCGTGTCCGTCGCGCCGGACGCGGACGGCGAGCGGCCTCCGTTCTCCGCGCACGCGCACGTGCTCTTCCCGGGGCCGCTGGAGACGGAGCTGGCCCTGGTGATGCTCTATCCCGCGCTGGGAGGCCTCTTCGTGGGCGCGGCGGACAAGGACCTCGTCTACGCCCTGTCGCCGGACGGCACCATCCGCGCCGTGCGCCTGAGCCGCGAGCAGGTCCTGCGCGAGCTGCGGCCGGACGGCACCTTCGCGCCGCCCGAGTCCCTCAATGCCGAGCCGGAGCCGGAGCCCGGCGCGGACGTGGTGCTCTGAACAGCTCCCGGCGCCGCAGTGTTGAGCTTCGTTCAGGCCCCTGCCGGTGGCCCGTCATGGCCCGCGGGCAGGGTGCTTGAGTTCGCGGCCTCACGACAGGAGGACGCCGGATGGCCCTGCAGAACGACTACCAGGATGTGCTGGACGTGGCGAAGAACGTGGGCGCGAAGATCGAAACGCGCGAGGAGAACGGCAAGCTCGTCATCAAGGGCAGCGTCGACCACGCCTTCGACCGCGATCGCATGTGGGATCAGATCAAGGCGAAGCACCCGAAGTGGAACGATGAGGTCATGGTCATGCTCACCGTGACCCACGCCGAACCGTACGGCCTGCACACCGTGAAGTCCGGCGACACGCTCAGCAAGCTGGCCAAGGACATCTACGGGGACATGAAGCTGTACACGAAGATCTTCGAGGCCAACAAGGATCAGCTCAAGGACCCGGACCACATCAAGGTGGGCCAGGTCCTCAAGCTGCCGCCGAAGACGATCGCCAATCCCGCCTGAGTCTTCCGTGCTCCCGGTGGGCCGCTGACGCGCGGCCCGCCGGTCTCCGAGCCCGGGGGCTCAAGGGCAGTACGGGCAGTCCACCGTGGCCTCGAGCGAGTCGTAGACGAGGCAGTTCTGGTCCGCGGCGCTGTCGTTCTTCTGCTGGCAGCGGTAGTTCCACACCGAAGCGCACTGCGTGTAGACCTGCGCGTCGCCGGTGGGCCCCTGGTAGGTGGACGTGCAGGTGCCGCCCGAGCCTCCGCCCGACACGGTGCAGGTGTTGGGGTCGGTGTTGCTCGTGCACTTCATGTTGGAGCAGTTGGTGCCGCTGCCCATCCACTTGCCCGAACAGCTGGCCCCGTTGGTGCGCTGCTCACAGAGCACGCGGTTCAGGTTCCCGTCGTAGTA
>NZ_RAWL01000333.1:0-9793 GCF_003668885.1 Corallococcus sp. AB049A
CCCCGGGGAAGCGCAGCGCCAGCCCCACCACCGCCACCGCCATGGGCGCGTCCTCGTCCCCGGCGGCCGCTCCGGCCTCGTTCGCGTGGTCCATGGCCCGCGAGCCTGCCAGGGAAGTCAGGAAACCGGGGGCGCACGAAGCCCGCCTGCCTGCCCTGGCGCGGTCAGCCTTGACGCGGTAGTTCTATTTTCCTCAATTTGCGGCAAATCCAGCACCCGGAGGACTCCACCGTGAGCACACAGAGCGCAGGCCCCTCGCCCATGGAGGCGCGGCTGGCGGGGTACTGGCAGGAGCTGTTGGGCGTGGACGCCGTGCGGCCGGAGGACCACTTCCTGGAGGTGGGTGGCAATTCGCTCCTGGCCACGATGCTGGCCAACCGCATCGAGGACGACCTGGGCCTCCAGGTGGGCATGGTGGACCTGTTCAACACGCTGAGCGCGGTGGCGGCCGTGTGCGAGCGCCTCCAGTCCGAAGCCCAGGCCGCCGGCTGAACGCGCCCCCCAGCGTGGCGGCAGGACGACGGGCCGGGCGGGTGGACGGGGCTTGCCTCTTTTCCCCCCGCCCCCGGTTGGGCTAGCAGGGGGGCCATGCCCATCCTCGCCCTCGTCCGTCATGGTCAGTCCCTCTGGAACCTGGAGAACCGCTTCACCGGCTTCGTGGACGTGCCCCTCACCGAGCAGGGCCGCACCGAAGCCCGCAAGGCCGCGGAGGCCCTCCAGGGCGTGAAGTTCGACGTCGCCTACACCTCCGCCCTCAGCCGCGCGCAGCAGACGCTGGCCATCCTGCTGGAGACGCTGGGGCAGACCCCGCCCGTCATCCGCGACGCGGCCCTCAACGAGCGCCACTACGGCGACCTGCAGGGCCTCAACAAGGCGGACGCCGCCAAGGAGTTCGGCGAGAAGCAGGTCCACATCTGGCGCCGCTCCTATGACGTCCCGCCCCCCAACGGCGAGTCCCTGGAGATGACCGCGAAGCGCGTGCTGCCCTTCTTCGACCGCGCCATCGCGGGCGACCTGCGCCAGGGAAAGAACGTGCTCGTCGTGGCGCACGGCAACTCCAACCGCTCCCTGGTGATGCGCCTGGACAAGCTGTCCGGTGAGACGGTGGTGGGCCTGGAGCTCGCCACGGGCGTGCCGCTCGTCTACGAGATTGGCGCCGACGGCCAGGTCGTCTCCAAGCGCGGCGGCTGAAGAAAGCCCCCCGGGGTCTTCATGGGCTGCAGGGGAGGGGGGCTTGAATGAACGGCCCTCTGTCCCGTCAGATGGGTGGTAGCAAGAACACCCCCAAGGATGCACACCATGAAGGCCCTGACCCTCGCCGTCGTCCTGCTCTCCTCCGCCGCCTCGCTGGCACAGACGGCACCGCGCGCCGAGGAATCCGTCAACGTCCAAGGCTCCGCGGACTTCCGCCGCGCGCCGCCCCCGGGTCACTCCACGCCGCGCCCGGGCCCGGGCCCGCAGCAGCCGATGCCGCCCGCGCGCAACCTGGCCATCGTCGACCGTGAGCAGGTGGAGCGCCGCATCGACCGGATGGAGAGCGCGCTGCGCGACGCGATGTCCCGCACCAAGGACGCCAAGGGCCGCGAGGCCATCCGCGCCGCCATGGAGCAGCTGGACAAGCTGAGCGAGTACGTGGACGACGCCGCGCCGTACGGCACGGGCATCCCGGTTCCGCAGCAGCCGATGCCGCCCCCGCCGCCGGTCGTGCGCCCCATCCCGGACGCGCAGTTCCGCAGCATCACCCAGGCGATGGTGCGCGAGTCCTTCCCGCGCGAGAAGCTGCGCATCCTGTCGCAGGTGGCTCCGAACGAGAACTTCCTCGTGTCGCACATCCTGACGGTGCTGGGTCAGTTCTCCTTCTCCAACGACAAGCTGGAGGTGGTGCGCATCATGCGGCCCACGCTGCTGGATCCGCAGAACGGCTACCAGCTGTACCAGGCCTTCCCCTTCTCCAATGACAAGGAGAAGCTCCAGTCCATCCTCGACAGCGGCGGCCGCTACTAGCCTTCGATGCTTCAGCGCCGGAGCGCGGACCAGATGGCCCGCGCCTCCGGCGAGTCCGCGGTGGCATGCACGCTGGCCACCACCCGCCCTTGCGCGTCCAGCGCCAGGACGTAGGGCGTGTCGCTGGAGGAGAGTCCCAGCGCCTTGGCCATGCCGCCGTTCTTGTCCATCCAGGTGGACTGCCAGTAGTCCCTGGGCACCTGGCCCTTCGCCTTGCCCCGCGCGGTCCCCTCGCTGACGAAGAACGGCAGCTTGAGGGTGATGAGCGACTGGCGGCGCACCGAGTCCTCCAGGTGCCGGTCCGCCTCCGCGAACCAGCCGCGCATCCTGTCCCCCGCGTCCTTGTCGGTGATGACGACCATCAGGGTGGGCGCCCCCTTCAGCTCCTCGCTCTCATGCGGCCGGGCCGTCAGGTCCTTCGCGGCGAACTCCGGCAGCGGCTGCCCCTTCTCCGGCAGCGCGAGCGCGCCCGGGGCCAGCAAGAGCCCCCCGACCAGCGCAGGCATGGCGAGCATGGGACGTCCCCACCCGGACTCTCTGTGTTGGCGAGCCATGGGACGACAGGTGCTCACGCCCACGCCCTTTCCCTAGCAGCCGGGATGGCGGCGCACGCCAGGCTGCCTGCTTTGCGTGGAAATCCGGTAGCGTCGGGGTCCTCCACCACCCCCCTCCCGGGAGTCCCCCTTGAGAACCGTTTCCCTCGCGCTGCTCCTGTTGCCACTGACGGGCAGCGCGGCCGTGAAGAGCGTCTCCACCGTGACCGAACTCCAGGCCGCGCTGTCGTCCGCGAAGGCCGGCGACGAGATCGTCCTGGAGGACGGCACGTACACCGTCAACGCGAACCTGAGCTGCTCGGCGGAGGGCACCCAGGCCGCGCCCATCACGGTGCGAGCGAAGAACCGCCACGCGGCCGTCGTGCGCTTCAACGCGCTGGAGGGCTTCAAGGTGTCCGGCCGCTACTGGACCTTCGACGGCCTCACCGTGGAGGGCATCTGCGCGAACGACCAGAACTGCGAGCACGCCTTCCACGTCACCGGTCACGCGGAGAACTTCGTGCTGCGCAACAGCCGCGTGCGCGACTTCAACTCGCAGCTCAAGGCGAACGCGTCGCAGAACGGCAGCGGCGTCTGGGAGATGCCGCACAAGGGCCTCATCGAGCGCAATGAAATCTACGACACGCGCGCGCGCGCGACGTCCACGCCCGTCAACAAGCTGAACATCGACACGGGCGATGACTGGGTGGTCCGCGACAACGAGATTCACGACTTCGCCAGGCAGGGCGGCGGCATTCCCTACGGCGCCTTCATGAAGAGCGGCGGCAAGCGGGGCCTCTTCGAGCGCAACCGCGTCCTGTGCGTGAAGGACCTGCCGCTCACGGGCGCGAACGACACGCGCATCGGCCTGTCCTTCGGCGGTGGCGGCACCGGCAACCAGTTCTGTGCGCCGGCCTTCGACCCGGCCGTGCCGTGCTCGCCGGAGCACACGGACGGCATCATCCGCAACAACATCGTGGCCAACTGCTCGGACGTGGCCGTCTACCTGAACAAGGCCGCGAACACGCGCGTGCTGTTCAACACGTTCGTTGGAACGACGGGCGTGGACTACCGCTACGCCGCGTCCACCGGCGAGGCCATTGGCAACGTGATGTCGGGCCCCATCCGCACCCGCGACAGCGCCACCGTCACCCAGAGCACGAACAAGTCGAGCGTGCCCACCGCCACCTTCACGTCCTGGTACGTGGATCCGCTCAAGGGCGACCTGACGCTCAAGGGTGACGTGTCGGCCATTGGAACGGGCCCGCGGAACGCCCTGGTGCCGGAGGACTTCTGCGGGCGCGCCCGCCCCGCCACGACCACGCTGGGCGCCCTGGAGCACTCGCTGGGCAACTGCTCCGCGAGCACCGGCGGCGGCACGGATGCGGGCACCGGCGGCGGCACGGACGCGGGCACCGGCACGGGTGTCGACGCGGGCACCGGCGGCACTCCGGACGCGGGCACGGGCGGCAAGCCGGACGCGGGCTCCGGCCCGGAGAAGGAGAACCCGGGCAATGACGAGGATGAGGACGGCGGCTGCAGCGCGAGCCCGGGCCTGCTGCCCGCGCTCCTCATGCTGCTCACGCCGCTGGCCCTGCGCCGGCGCGCCCGTCGCTAGTTGAAGTCACGCGCGAGGCGGCTGGAGGCCCCAGCCGCTTCGCCGCGGTGGTTAGAACGCGGTGGAGACGAACAGGCCCGGCCGGATGGCCAGGATGCCGCCCGCCACCAGCGCCAGCGACACCAGCGCGCCCACGAGCACCGCCACGTAGCCGGGCGGCACGCGCTTCGCGTCACCGGACTCCGGGGACTCCGGGCCCGCGCTCGCGGCCGCCGCGCGCCGCCGGGTGGCGCCCAGCGGGCCCTGGATGGCGCCCACCGCCAGCACCATCATCACGATGTGCCCGATGAGCGCCGGGTAGTACCCGCGCGTCACCAGCACGCCAACGCCCACGAGCACCTGCAGCTGCAGGAACCCGGAGTAGGACGCGCCGATGATGCGCCCCACCTTGTCGAACGGGCGCTTCGTGGCGGCAGCGAACGCGAAGTACGCGAGCGCGATGACGCCGGACAGCAGCACCAGGTAGCGAAGGCCCGAGTGGAGATGGAAGAAGAAGGTCATGGGCGCGAGGGTTTAGCACCCGCCGGGCTAGGACGGGTCGGGCTTGGGCGTGCGCTTCGTGCTGGGAGGCAGGGGCGGCGCGGAGATGCGCTCGGCGGGGGGCAGCTCGCCGGTGAGGCTCTTGAGGAAGGCCACCAGGTCGTCCACCTCGCCGTCCTTCAGCGTGCGCCCCAGCTGGTAGCGGCCCATCAGGCGCACCATGGTGGGCAGGTCCTTCACGCTGCCGTCGTGCAGGTAGGGCCCGGTCATCTCCACGTTGCGCAGGGTGGGCACGCGGAAGTAGCCCCGGTCGTCCTCGTTCTTCGTCGCGTCGAAGCGGCCCGCGTCGGTGAGCGCCGGGTAGGCCTCCACCAGCCCCAGCTTCTGGAACGACGCGCCGCCCACCGCCGGGCCGTTGTGGCACGTGGTGCAGCCGGTGGTGACGAAGGCCTCCAGGCCGCGCTGCTCCTGCGCGCTCAGGGCCGCGTGCTCCCCGGCGAGGAAGCGGTCGAAGCGCGACGGCGTGGTGAGCGTGCGCTCGAAGGCGGCCAGCGCCCGGGCGGCGTTCGCCAGCGTCACGGGCTTGCCCGTCTTGGGGAAGGCGGCGCGGAAGCGCGTGGTGTACTCGGGGATGGAGGACAGCGTGGCCTCGACGCGCTTCGCGTCCGGCATGGCCATCTCCACCGGGTTCATCATGGGCCCTTCCGCCTGGGCCTCCAGCGTGGCCGCGCGGCCGTCCCAGAACTGCGCGATGTGGTGGGCCGCGTTGTAGACGGTGGGCGAGTTGCGGCTGCCCTTCTGCTTCTTGTGCCCTTCCGACAGCGCCTTGTTGTCCACGCCGAAGGTGTCGAGCCCGTGGCAGCTGTTGCAGGACACGTCGTGGTTCTTCGACAGCCGGGGCTCGTGGAAGAGCATGCGCCCCAGGGCCACCTGCTCCGCGGTGTCCTCGGGCAGCGGCGCCTGGTTGCGAGGCGCCTGGAAGAAGTGCGCCGCCAGCTTCGCCACCGCCTCGGCATCCGGCGGCTTGGGAGCCGCGGCCTGCGCCACCACCGGAGCGGGTGCGGGAGACTTCACCTCGGGTGCCTTCTCGGCGGAGCGCTGCTCGCAACCGGTGGCCATCACCGACAGGGTGAACCCGAGCAGCAGTCGATTTCGTGTCATGTGCGGAGCCTCCCGTCAGCAGTGGAGCGCACCGTACCAGTGACCCGGGCGGCTGGCTTCGGGACGGAACGTCGCACCCACCGCGTGGGCTTTCCCGTGCCATCAGTCCGGCAGCGCCTGCCCGCATGGCGGCCCGGCGGACGCGGCCCGGGGCCTCTGCGGAACAATCTCCGCGCCGCTACCTCTTCTTCAAGGACCCGGCGGCGTGCCGGGGACACGCAGCGGCGCGTCCGCATGGAAGCGCGGCGCCACGGAGGACGGCGGATGCAGGACGGTGACTCGGGCGGCAAGGGGCGACAGGTGGACGTGCTCGTCTGCCGCAAGTGTCTGGGCAAGTGCGCCCGGAGCGGCGGGCAGGACCTGCCGCGCTGGCTCCAGGGAGAGCTGGCCGAGCGGGGCCTCGCCGGACAGGTGCGCATCACGCCCACGGGCTGCATGAACCAGTGCCCGCGCCGTCAGGTGACCGTGCTCGTCTCCGACTCGGAGGACGCCGAAGGCCGCATGCTGCTGGTGGAGCCCCGGCTGCAACGCGACCTGCTGCTGAAGTTCGTGGAGCGCCGCGCCCGTCCGGACGCGCCCGCCACCACGCTCGGAGACGACAGTGCGGGGCGGGGGCAGGAGCACCTCGGTGATGAACCGGTCCACGAGGAACGCGGCCAGTAGCCCCGTGGCGGTCCCGGCGGTGTCCCACGCCAGGTCCTTCACGGAGAAGACGCTGCCGCGAGCCCGGTCGTAGACCTCCTTGCCCAGCCCCACGCCCAACCCCAGCCCCACGCCGGTGAGCGCCCGCGCGCCCGGCGAATCAAACAGCGCCGCGCCCACGCCATAGCCCACGCCCGTGGCGCCCGCGCACGCCGCGAAGTGTCTGGGCTTGTCGCTGCCAAACCAGTCATCGCCAGACGCGGCGCGGACGGAGGCCGGAGCGGCCAGGAGCACGAGGGCGGCGAGCGCGGGACGGGTGGACATGCATCCATCCTGTAGCATCCCCCACACGGGGTGCGACCTGGGCCGGGAGTGAGAATCCGGGTCGTTTCCACGCTTGCCGACCCCCACGGTGGGTGCGTTTTGGAGACGAGGCCCGAAGCTGGGCTTATGCTCGGACCGTTTTGAAAGGCTTCGCTCCCTCGCTCAACTTCCGGCAGACCCGGCACCCCGCGCTGGATGGCGCGCGAGGACTGGCCGTGCTCGCCATGGTGATGGGTCACACGCTGGATGCGCTGCTAGCGCCCGCGTTCCGGGACCACCCGTGGGTCCAGGAGTATTGGAAGCTCCGGGGCATCACCGCGCCGCTGTTCCTGCTGGTGAGCGGCTGGGCGGTGGTGATGGCGCTGGGCACGAAGCCTGGGGCCGCGAAGGACTCCTTCGGCCGCCGCTTCCGCCGGGCGCTGCTGCTGCTCTTCCTGGGCTACCTGCTGCACTGGCCGGGCTGGGGCGCGGTGCGTGAACTGGGCTTCAGTGATGCCATGCTGCGCAAGGTGTTCCAGTTCGACGCGCTCCAGTGCATTGGCGCGGCGCTGCTGCTGGGCGCGATGGCGCTGGTGGTGACGCCGAACCGGGGCGCGAGGGCGCTGCTCCTGGGCGGGCTGGCGGTGGGCATCCCGCTGGCGAGCGCCGGGATGTGGCACGCGGGCGAGCACCTGCCGGTGCCGCTGCAGCAGTTCATTGGCAACGGGGAGGGCAGCCGCTTCCCGTTCTTCCCCTGGGCGGGCTTCTTCTTCGCGGGCGCGTTCGCCGCGCAGCTTCTGCACCTGCTCAAGCCGGGCCTGGCGCAAGGCTTCTCGCTGCTCGCGCTGGGCGGGGCGCTGCTGGGGCTCACCCACCAGGTGCCCGTGGAGTGGACGCCCACCAGCCCCACGATGGTGATGTACCGCGTGGCGCAGGGCCTGCTGGTGCTGGGCGTGGTGAACCTGCTGCCGCAGCGCTTGAGCGGCCTGCTGGCGCCGCTGGGCCGGCTGTCGCTGTGGATCTACGTGCTGCACCTGCCGGTGGTGTACGGCTGGGCGGACATCGCGGGCCTCTCGCAGCGCATCGGTCCCCGGCTGGGCATGGCCGCGGCGATGGGCGTCTCCGTGGCGCTGCTGGTGGGCTGCTACCTCGTCGCCCGCCTGGGCCGCTGGGCCCGCGAGCAGGCCCGTCCCTGGCGCGCCGGCTCCACCACGCTGGGCGCCAGCGTGGGCACCGCGCGCCTGGGCCAGTAGGCGCGGCTTTCAGCCTCCGGAGCCGGTGCGCGGCAGCTTCGCGGGAGGCTCGGTGGCGTTTCCGCGCGCCACCAGCTCGCGCGTCACGGACTCCAGCGCGCTGATGCGGCGGCCCGCGCGGCCCCGGGCCCACGTGGCCACCTGGGGCGCCTTGAGCAGCTCCACGGCCTGCTCCACGCCGCCCGCCTTGCCCTTGAGCGCCCGCGCCGTGGCCAGCCGCACGTTGCGCGCGGCCCTGCGCGCCAGGCCCCCGTTCCTCAGCAGGTCCAGGGCGAACGTGGTCCACACCGTCAGCTCGTCGTCCGGGCGCAGGAAGGCCTCGAAGCGGGCCAGCGCCTGGGCGCGCGGCTCGCCGGCGCGCAGCTCCTCTTCCGTCAGCTCGACGTGCAGGGGCGTGCTGTGCGCCAGCGGCTGCTCCGGCGCGATCACGGCCTCGAAGCGCTCGCCCGTCGCGTAGCGGACCGCCACCAGGTGCACCAGCTCCGGAGGAATCCCGCTCTCCAGCGGGTGCGCGTTCGCCTCCGCGTAGAAGAGCACCAGCCGCTCCGAGGCGTCCGCCAGCGAGCGCAGCTCCAGCGGCGGGCGCCACTCGCCCTTGTAGATGCGGCGGCGGTTGGGCCCGGTGCGCGTCTCCTGCCGCTCCAGCTGCGTGTCCACCATGAACTCGAACGCGCCCAGCATGCGGTCGAAGTAGTCCGGCTTGCCCTCCAGCTGGCCCAGGATTTCCGCCACCGCCTCGATGGTGGAGACGCAGTGGTCCGCCGGCTCCGCGCGGATGCGGTAGTTGCTCGGGCGGCGAGGCACGAAGCCGATGCGCGGCAGCGCCGCGAGCACCGGGTTGCGCATCACCACCTTCTTCGCCTGGGGCCAGGTGCCGTCCACGACGATGAGCGTCTCCGGCGGGTTCGCCTGGGCCTCCTCCACGGAGATGGCGTCCTCGCCCGGGAAGAGCACCGCGACGCGCTCCGGGTGCTTCGCCAGCTCCGCCAGCCGGGCGTGGCCGGTGAAGTCCACGCCCCGGTGCAGCTCCGAGTTGGGCAGCGACAGGTGCGCCATGCGCGCCGTGCCAATGGCCACGCGCCGCTCGCGGGGATGCTGGAGGAACACCACGCGCGTGCGCGTCTGGAGCTGGGGGACGTGCGCGCAGTAGCACGCGCTTTCAGGACGCAGACACTTGATGCAGAAGGTACGCACGCCCGGCCCTTTATCACGCCCTCGGGCGAAGCGGCCGGGACGCCCTGCTCGCCCCCTCCCCTGCCCGGCCGGGAACGGCTACATGGAGGGGACCGTGAACCTGCTCCTGCTCTTCGACGAGGACTTCCAGCCGGACGGCACCGCCCGCCTCACCGGCCGCCGCGCCCAGCACGCCCGCGAGGTCCTCAAGGCCGAACCCGGCGAATCCCTGCGCGTGGGCCGCCTCAACGGCCTCACCGGCACGGGCGAGGTGCTGGAGAACTCGCCCGGCGTGCTCCACCTGCGCGTGGACCTGACCGAAGCGCCCCCGCCCCGGGCCGGCGTGGACCTGCTGCTGGCCATCCCGCGCCCCAAGGCGCTCAAGAAGGTCCTGCCCGCCGTGGCGTCGCTGGGCGTGGACCGCATCGTGCTGGTGAACGCGGCCCGCGTGGAGAAGAGCTACTTCGACTCCAAGGTGCTCAACGAGGCCTTCGTCCGCGAGCTGCTCCTCCAGGGCCTGGAGCAGGCCCGCGACACGCGCCTGCCGGAGGTGCTCATCCGCGAGCGCTTCCGCCCCTTCGTCGAGGACGAGCTGGACACCGTCTTCGGCCCGGAGGCCCTGCGCC